>NZ_JAMXXS010000019.1:0-55813 GCF_024129595.1 Acinetobacter lwoffii
GCCACACGCTATGATAAATTGGCTCAAAACTTCTTATCAGCGATCTACTTGGCTTCAACAATCATCTGGCTTAATTGATGACACGCCCTAGCTACATCACAGAAAAAGGACGGTCAATCAACAGGCAGTCCTTTTTCTTTATAAAGAGTTACAGAATTAACCTTTAGTCGTCTAACATTCAGATTTTGAGTGTTTTAGACTGATTAAAACTCATTTAATCAAACAATAAACAGGTGACACACCATGCCAATTTATAACGCGCCACTTGCCGATATGAAATTCATCCTGAACGATGTCTTCAATGCAGAACAGTTCTGGCAGGCCAATGAAAATCTAGCGCATCTGGATGCTGCGACAGCAGAAGCGATTCTTGAAGAAATGGCAAAATTTTCGCAAAACGTCACGCTTCCACTGAACCGCACAGGTGATGAAGAAGGCGCAAAAATTGAAAATGGCAATGTGACCACACCTGCTGGCTTTAAAGAAGCATTCAAACAATATGCAGAAGGCGGCTGGATTGGTCTGGGCGCAGATATGGAATGGGGCGGCCAGGAAATGCCGAAAATGCTGACAGTACTTTCTGATGAAATGCTGTTCGCGACCAACCCGTCTTTTATGCTGTATCCACTGCTTTCTGTTGGTGCAGGCATGGCGTTGAATAGCTATGCTTCACAAGCACAAAAAGAAACCTATTTACCTAAAATTTATTCGGGTGAATGGTCAGGCACCATGTGCTTAACTGAACCACATGCCGGTACTGATCTGGGTATTATCAAGACCAAAGCTGAACGTAACGAAGACGGCACTTATAGCATCAGCGGCACCAAGATTTTCATCACTGGCGGTGACCATGACCTGGCGGAAAACATCATTCATTTAGTTCTGGCAAAAACCCCAGATGCGCCTGCCGGCTCTCGTGGTATTTCCCTCTTCATCGTACCGAAATTCCTGGTGAATGAAGATGGTTCTATTGGCGAACGTAACCCGGTCGGCCCAGGTTCAATCGAACACAAGATGGGAATCAAGGCATCAGCAACCTGTGTAATGAACTTTGACGGTGCGAAAGGTTACCTCGTTGGTAAAGAAAATGAAGGTCTCGCTGCAATGTTCGTGATGATGAACTATGAACGTCTGTCGATGGGTATCCAAGGCCTAGGTGCTTCTGAATTCGCTTATCAAAACGCTGCGCAATATGCGACAGACCGTTTACAGGGTCGCAGCGCGGCTGGCGTTCAATCACCAAACAAACCTGCGGACAGTATTCTGGTGCATGGTGATGTACGCCGTATGCTGCTGAATGTACGTGCCAATAATGAAGCTTCACGTGCATTCGCCGTGTATGTAGGTCAACAGTTGGATATCACCAAATTCTCGACTGATCCTGAAGCGGTGAAAAAAGCCAATGACCGTGTTGCGCTATTAACACCAATCGCGAAAGCGTATTTAACGGATACCGCATTCCAGGCGACATTAGATGCACAAATGGTCTTCGGTGGTCATGGCTATATCCGTGAATGGGGCTTGGAGCAATGTATCCGTGACCTGCGTATTTCCCAGATCTATGAAGGCACCAACGGCGTACAGTCACAAGATTTGATCGGCCGTAAAACCATTAAATGTGGCGGCGAATATATCTCTGAATATATCTCTGAAATCCGTGACTTTGCCAATAGTCTGGATGCAGACCTGAACTTCATTAAAGATGCCACACTGGATGCAGCGACTGAAGTTGAATCAGTGACTCAGTATATTCTGGAAGCAGCAAGAGAAAGTCATGACTTTCCGAATGCGACCGCAGTCGACTATCTGCACGCTGTAGGTCTGTTGAGTTTCTCTTATATGTTTGCGCGCATTGCCAATGCAGCGAAAAATAAAGAAGGTGAGTTCTATCAAAATAAACTCGCTCTGGCACGTTATTTTGTACAACGCATTCTGCCTGAACTGGCATTACGCATTACTAAAGTGAAATCAGGTTCTGACGTCATCATGAACTTCTCTGAAGATTATTTCACGACTCAAGCTTAAGCTGAAAATCTGCAATAAAAAACGCCTGCATCAGCAGGCGTTTTTTTATGAAAATGCAACAATTAAACTTTTTGAATCAGTAAGGTATCCGGCTGATTATTGCTCTTCGGATTCAGATGTTTATTCACAATTTTGATATTCCCCTCTGACTCTAAAGACTCGCAGAGTTCCACCACCTTTTGCATATCTTCAGCCTTAATGCCTACGCCGAGGATTAATTTTTTTCCGGCTTCTAATTGGCTAATTTTTGTTTGAATTTTATCTAACACTTTTTTCTCCTATTTATTCAATGTTACTACCCATACAATATAGCAATTTAGTCTAAAAAAAGCGCAAAAGTTCAAATAATTTAATCTTTATTTTTCATTCAATCATTCTGTGCATGATCTTTGCACGTTATTCTGCAACTATCTTTATTTCACATGAAAAATCAGGAGGATAATATGTCTAAATCACGTCCGAAAATTGAAAAATTTGAAGCCCTCCTCGACCGTCTTGGCAATCTTGCTGTAGAAAGCTTTCATTATATTGCGCTGTTTATTATTGGCTGTATGGTGATCTGGTCCGCTGGCCATACCGTCATTGACATTCTGACCGTGAAACAGTTCGCCACCATTGACGACATTCTTCTGTTGTTTATTTATCTGGAACTTGGTGCCATGGTCGGCATCTATTTCAAAACCAACCATATGCCAGTACGTTTCCTGATTTATATTGCCATTACTGCACTGACCCGTTTGCTGATTGCAGATATTCAACACACGCATAAAGCCAGCATGGATCTGGTGATTATTACCGGTTCGATTCTGATTCTGGCCTTTGCGATATTAGTGGTGCGCTATGCCTCATGGACTTATCCATCCGTGATTCGTGACAAACATAGTGAAAAGCCATTACCCCTTGGCAAAACACCACGCCCAGAAGATGATGAATTGGCATAGTCTTTTAAGCCCCTTTCTTTTGCACTTCAGCTTAAAGTAATACTTAAGCCTCATTTAGGGTTTAGGGAGATTTATCTCAAGCAACCTCTCCCTTGCGTAGCAGTGCTACTCATCTCCTCACAGGAGAGGGAACCATCTTGGTCTTTTGAGTTATTTAAGCCTATAACTGAATTATCCGTTCAGAATTTAGAGCAGTTTAACGATTGGGCACCAGCACATAGCGTCCATTTTCATAAATCCAGTAGCTACCACGCGGTGGTGCTGGTAACCCTAAACGCTGCCAATCGGTAATCACTGTATATCTGGAACTTTCTATCCGGGCGACATTCGGATCACCATTCACCCAGCTATAACTATTGGAATTTTGATAAATCGTGGTCGGTGCCTGATACTGGATATTGAGGCCACTCTGGCTGTGTGCAGGCGGAGACCCCCACTGGGTTGGCCGTTGTGGATGATGTGGGCGGGGTGGCACCGGACGTGACGGATAAGCGTGCCGTGGTGGATCATAAGCTCGCGGTGCAGCGCGGTAATTGGGTTTGGAGCGTTCAACACCTGTATAGCCGCCCCAGGCATTGTCGGCCATGCTCTGTGCAGAAGCTCCGAATAGCAATGAAGTCAATATTGCACTCGATAGTACGATTCTCATTTGAGCTTCCTCCGAATAATCTGCTCATATTTTAAACAAAATAGATGCAGAAAATATGGATAAGCTCGTTGGAGCTGCAATTTTTTGTAATGCACTTGCCTATTTTCAATCTGACAGGCGCGTCGGCAGGCTGCTGCTTTATGCTAAAATTGCTTTTTTAATGTTTCGAGTTGAATACTGTGTCTGATTTAAATTTCGATCGTTTACATGAATATTTTTCTAAAGTGCCGAGTGTTCAGAAAGAACGGATTGATAGCTATGGTTCAGATGGTAAACAGGCATGGTGGTTTAAGTTTCAGATCAATGTAGATCATCCGCTGGCTTGGCAAACTGTGCAAGAGCTGGGTCATGTCCTGAACTATATTTCTAAAAATGAACGTCTCCCAACTCAGTTCCTTCCAGTTTCGCCACCGCCATATATGAATGGTGTAGCCAAAGATTTCCTGTCTTGGGTAATCCAGTGTAATCACGCCGATTTCCCGCCAGATGTGGTTTGTGACTGGTTAGAAGCGCGTCTACCAAATCCAGTCGATGATGAAGCGCAATGGAAAATTAAAACAGATATTTCTGAGCTGGATCAATTAACGGATAAAGAGCTGGATCAGTTGGTTCCGCCGAATCCAGAATCAAAAAGCTGATAATAAAAAATCTCCCTAAATCCCTCTTTTTCAAAGAGGGACTTTCCTCCCTTTTAAAAAAGGGGGGGTCAGGAGGGATTTAAAATCAAAACGTCGACCAGCCGCTCCATTCCATAAAACGATACAGCCAATATTTAAAGAACGAGTTTTCTGCATATTGCGTGTAGTCCACACTCATAGAACGGCCATTCAGATTTGACCATGCCCCCTCAAAATATTGCTGGGCCTCCCTGAAAACTTCAGCCTGAGGTTGACCGACCACGCGCATATTGGTTTCCAGATTATAGTTTTTCAAATTGCGCACCGTAAAATTGGCCGAGCCTAAAATCATTTCAGCTTGCTGAGCGCTGCGCTTCATCAGGATCTTGCTATGGCATTGCTCGCCTTGAGTACGACACCAGCGCACCTCGATACCCGCTTCGTGCAATTCTGAAGCCACCTGCCGGTTTGGAATTCCATTCTTTTCACGGCCAAAAGCATCTTTATTTGGGTCGAGTAAAATCCGGACTTTGACACCACGCTCATGGGCCGCTATCAGACTTTTGATAATTTTTCGCTCAGACAGATAAAACATTGCCAGATCAATCTGTTCACTGGCTTTCGCGGTCTGAATCAGATTCAGAATCGCATCATAAATGGCTTTTTCAGTCAGCACCTGAGCTTGTGGCTGGCTACTGTCTGCCTGAAAATCCCCAGCGACAATGGCTGGCATATTCGCTTGTGACATCATGCCCACAGACAGTTCTGTTTTCAAAATATCCACAGCTGTGCTCCCCCAGACCAATAAACCAATATTGGAATGCCGTGAACTGCCATCATGCGGATTCATGGATGTGACCAGTGCTTTCCAGCCTTGATCGGTATCCACCACCATAGTTTTGCGATGATTGGCTTTAAAGTTAAACAAATCAAAATAACTGCGCAGGGTAATTTTTTCTGTTCCAAATGGATTCGGCAACCAGCCTGTTTCCGGATTATTGCCAATGCCTTGGCAACAGATATACCAGAAGCCGGACCAGCTTGGATTGGAAGCCCGCAACGGCGTCAGATTGGTTTCAATCACATCAATACCGTGCTGACGTAATTCCCGATACTGCTCGGATCTAATTCCACCATAGACCGAATTGATCGGATCGGTAATAAATTTGATTTCTACCTCAGGCTGCAGCAGACGTTTACTGATTAAAGCATCGCTCAGTTGTTGACTCAATGCCTGATGCTGCTGCGTAGATGCACCGGTTTGCTGATTAAATAAAAACATATCCAGCACAATCAGCGATTTGGCCTCTTCAATCATTTTCAGCATTTCATTAAAAATGCGATGATCTAAATGCTGTTTTCCTTCGGCATCCAGATAAGTCTGATCGGCCAGAAACTTGACTTCGGCATGACGCAGTTTGCCCGTGTAATTCAGACCTTCCGGCAAAGGCTTATACGTGTGGTAGATTGCCGAAGCCAAATAACCCACAGCCAGCATACTAATGATCAAAGTCGCATAACGGCGATTCGACCAGTTCAATTTATTGTGAATTCGTTGAAAGATACGCATAAGAAAAAACCTAACCCAATATACTCAGGCTAGGTTTTATCTTATGATTTTTCAAGTAGATTTCAGTGAGATCTAGATGATTTGGTCGATTATTTCAGTAGACCTGTTAGAAATCATACTGCACGCCGACAGTAAAGTTGCGACCCACCTGCGGAATATTAGACAGGAATGAAGTATGTGAATACACCTGATCATCGAGCAGGTTATTGGCCTTGAAATAAACTCGATAAGCATTGTTATCTGCAATGCTATTGGCATAACTCAGGCCAACATTCACCATATTGTAGCCTTGGGTTTCATCTTCATAGCTGGCGATCTTGTCCTGATTAAAGACATGATAATACTCAGCCAAACCTGACCAGCCATCGGCAAAGTCTGCTTCTACTTTGGTGCCTAAGCGACCTGCAGGTACACGTGGTGCATTCTCAGCTTCAATCTTGCCACGCACATAGTCCCCAAAGACGCTGACTTTATACATATCATTGATCTGATAACCGGCTTGTGCTTCTGTACCATAAAATCTAGCTTTGTCTTGGGTATATTGCACGCCACGTAAATTACCTTTCTGCGCTACCGTTTCGCCATAGATATAATCATCAAACCAGTTGTGATAGACATGCACATGGTAATCCAGTTTATCCCCTTCATAATGCAGACCTAACTCGAGATTATTTGAAGTTTCTTTATCGAGATCAGGATTACCGAGTTCATAGGTATTGGTCGCAAAATGCAAGCCATCAGCATAGAGTTCTTGAGCTAAAGGCAAACGCTGCTGATGAGATCCCACCACAGAAAGTTTGTAGTTCGGTGCAAATTCCCAGTTGGCAGCAGCGGATGCAGAGACACCAGTCCCCGAATAATCTTTCTGATCCGAATCTACTTTCACTTTTTGATGATCGACACGCGCACCAAGTTCAACATGCACATCGCCAAGTTGCTTATGTTCTAAAGCAAAAAGACTGAATTTGTCAGTTTTTGTGTCCGGCATCACGACACCTGAACCATGAACATGATGTTCTTCATCGTCCTCATCGCCATCTTCATGATGGTCATGGTCTGATGCGGCAAGATTAATTTTTTGCTGTGAAATCTGGGTTCCAATCACCCCTTCCCAGCCTGCAACTGGCACGTGAACTAACTCTAAACGGCCGTCATAACCTTTGCTTTTAAAGTTACTGATGACTTCACTTTCTTCAAGTTCATCGTGTTCATAATCAGTAATGCTGGCATGTGCACGTAATTTTTCAATACCGGCAAAAGGCTGTTCCAGTTCGGTGCGTACTTCATAGCGTTCAGATTTTAAATCTACCCATGGTCCACCATGCTCTTCATGGGCTGATGCATCTGGGTCAGGTGTTGGACAACCATGAAAATGATCACCATGTAAAACACAACCATGATATTCATGACTATGACCTGGCAAACCATACTGATCCTGACGGTTACTATAAGACAAACCAACAAAACCACGATCATGAATCCATGATCCGCCAATATTGACCGTTTGCCCTTCAGCAAAAGTATTGCCCACACGACGTTCTTTTTCTAATTCGTCATCATGCTCATGAAAATAATCAGGTGCAATATAATCATTGGCGTTACGCTTTGAGCCTTCTACACGCAAAGCAAAGTTTTCACCAATACCCGCTGTTACACCAGCACTTGCCAGTTTTTCATCACTGCCGCTGTTATAACGCAGGCCGACTGTACCTTCCAAACCATCTTCAGGCATTTGAGTTGGGATTTTTTGATCAGTGACATTCACCAACCCACCAACTGTACCGGCACCATAAAGCAAGGTCGATGGACCGCGAATCACTTCGACCTGTTTCGCCAGAATCGGATCAACGGTGACAGCATGGTCAGGAGACAAAGTGGACACATCCGCTGTTTCAGACGCATGCTGCAACACTTTCACACGTGGACCATCTTGACCCCGAATCACCGGACGGCTTGAGCCTGAACCATATTGATTAGAATAAACACCAAGCTCATCTGCCAAGGCATCACCAATGGTGGGGGCGCGTTCAGACAGTGCTTTCTGATCCACGAAATGATCTGCAACTGCAAAATCTGCTGCAGTCTGCACCAATGGATGAGCTTGCACCTGAATCGTGTCCATGGTCTGAACCGGGATAGAAGATGAGGATTGCTCTGCAAATACTGTAGGTGCAACTACAGCAAAAATTGACAATGTTATTAGATTCTTAGGAAAGGACATGACCGAAGCTCAAATTCAGTAATCTGGGTGAATGTTATAATATAACATTTCATTGTTTTTGCAATCCTTTACGATACTCAGTGTTATATTTTATTAGAATGTCCTTTGAATATTTTTGATTACATTAAAACATTATCTTTATGCCCTTTACCTTGTCGCATGCTGTGCTTGCTCCACCTATTTCATATTTGACTGGGAATAGACTTCCTGTTGCTGCGCTGGCGATTGGCTGTATGGTGCCCGATTTATATCGTCTCTTTACTTCGAGTAATTCAAATATCACGCATTTATGGTCTTCGCTGATACATCCTGACCTGTGGATCGGACTTATTTTCTGCATGATCTGGTATGGTCTATATCGCCCAGCTATTTACCGTTTCATCGGTATTCAGCATGATTTAAAGATTCACAATATCCTTGCAGCACTAAAATTCATCCTGGTGATGTGTCTGGCAGTCATCATTGGTACAGCCACCCATTTAATCTGGGATGGACTAACGCATGTCGACTTTCGAACTTTTGCCTTTCATAACGTCTTAGCCCAACATTTTCAGTTGCTTGGACAAAGTTATCCGCTGCACCGAATTTTACAGATTGGCACCTCAGTGATTGTCTTGCCTCTTATCCTGTGGATGAGCCTGCATTACTATAAAACTCATCAGCAATATCTTGCAGTCAGTGTGAAAATCAAATCCTTTGCCTGGGGCTTATTGCTCTTTTCTATATTTACCGGCCTATTTTCTGTCTGGGATTATGCGCGCTATATTTCTACGGAAGTCTGGCAATCAGACCTCTATTATTTTACTGGTCGCTCGATCAATGAATTTAGCCAAGGCTTTCTGATCACCTTCAGTCTGGGCTGTTTACTGTTTTTATTTTTAGACAGAGAGCACAGGATGGATTAAACAAAGCACTGGCTTTGCGCCTATTCACTTTAAAATGATATTGTTTTTGACCCAAGTTCTTGTGACAACATGCCCAAAGAGGCATAATCCTACCTTTACTCAAAGCGGTACGCTGTTTACGTATTCGCTGACCTTAACCCATATAGTTGGATTTCTAACGCTATGATGCGAACTCATTACTGCGGTTCTTTAACCGAAGCTCAAATTGACCAAACCGTAACATTATGCGGTTGGGTACACCGTCGCCGTGACCACGGTGGTGTAATCTTCCTTGACATGCGTGACCGTGATGGTCTTGTTCAAGTGGTTATTGACCCAGATACTCCTGAAGCATTCGCAACTGCTGATAAAGTACGTTCAGAATTTGTATTAAAAATTACAGGCCGTGTGCGTCGCCGTTATGAAGGCACAGAAAATGCCAATATGGTGAGCGGTCAAATCGAAGTCTTGGGTAAAGAAATTGAAGTTCTTGCTCAGTCTGAAACTCCGCCATTCCCTTTGAATGACGAAAACACCAATATTTCTGAAGAAATTCGTTTGAAATACCGTTTCCTGGACATCCGTCGTCCAGAAATGCTAGATCGTTTACGTTTTCGTTCTAAATTAACCAACCTGATTCGTAACTACTTCGAAGACAATGGCTTCCTAGACGTTGAAACTCCGATCTTAACTCGTGCAACGCCTGAAGGTGCGCGTGACTATTTAGTGCCAAGCCGCGTATCTAACGGTAGCTTCTACGCACTTCCACAATCGCCACAGCTATTCAAACAGTTGTTGATGGTCGGCGGTATTGATCGTTACTACCAAATCGCGAAATGTTTCCGTGATGAAGACTTACGTGCTGACCGTCAGCCTGAATTCACCCAAATCGACGTTGAAACATCGTTCATGAGTGACGATGACATTATGGATTTAATGGAAACTTTAACCGTGAAGATGTTCAAAGAACTTCTAAACGTAGAGTTTGATAAATTCCCACGCATGACCTACAACGATGCAATGCGTGACTATGCATCTGACAAACCAGATATGCGTATTCCTTTGAAACTGGTTGACGTTGCAGACTTAATGCAAGACGTTGAGTTCAAAGTATTCGCAGGCCCTGCTAAAGATCCTAAAGGTCGTATCGTTGCGCTTCGCGTACCGGGTGCTGGTTCACTTCCACGTAGCGCGATTGATGAATACACCAAATTTGTAGGCATTTACGGTGCACGCGGTTTGGCTTACATCAAAGTCAACGAACTTGAAAAAGGTATCGAAGGTCTTCAATCTCCAATAGTGAAATTCATCGAGCCAATCGTGCTTGATCTATTGAAACGTGTTGGCGCTGAAAATGGCGACATCGTATTCTTCGGTGCAGACAAAGCGAAAGTTGTTAACGATGCAATGGGCGCGCTTCGTGTGAAGATCGGTCATGACCTTAAATTATCAACTTGTGAGTGGGCGCCACTTTGGGTTGTTGATTTCCCAATGTTCGAAGAAACTGATGATGGCAAATGGACCTCTGTTCACCACCCATTCACGCTGCCAAAATCTAGCGTTGAAGAAGTGAAGAACAATCCAGGTGCTGCTCTGTCTGTGGCTTACGATATGGTATTGAACGGTACTGAAATCGGTGGTGGTTCACTGCGTATTCATAACCTTGAAATGCAAAAAGCGATCTTTGAAGCACTTGGTATTGGTGAAGAAGAAGCAGAAGAGAAATTCAGCTTCTTGCTTAATGCTTTACGTTACGGTGCTCCTCCGCATGGTGGTTTGGCATTTGGTCTTGACCGTCTTGTGATGCTCATGACTGGCGGTGCTTCTATTCGTGACGTAATTGCATTCCCGAAAACCAAAACTGCTGAATGTCCGTTAACGCAAGCACCTGCTCCAGTTGAATCAAATCAACTGCGTGACCTTGGTATTCGCTTACGTGAAAAACCAAAAGCTGAATCTCAAGAATAATTCTTGAAGTATTAAGTGAAAAAGCTCTGCCTCGTGTGGGGCTTTTTTGTGTGATTGAGTCGTATCTGGAACAGTGGCATAATAGCCACAGTTTTTAATCTAAGGTAATTAGCAATGGCTATGCGTCCTGCAGTTCGTAATCGCAGCATTATGCTTATTGTATTTTCAGTGGTTCAATGGCTGTTCATGCGCTATATCCTTGCCAACAATCTGTTCAACCTCGATACCAATGATCGTATTGTGTATTTTTGCCTGAGCAGTATTTTAGGTGCCCTGCTGATTTTTGTAGGTTTGATTTATATGGTGCTGAAGGGCAATCCGGACAAAGACCTATAATCTGACCATCTGGATACCATGTACACCCTACTCAAAAATTTCTCTAAGCTTCCACTAAGATTCATTCAAAATCTTGCGCAACTGGCTGGATCGCTTTTGTATCTCAGCCATTCTTCTGCACGCCGAGTGACCGAGATTAATCTGGCCTCTGCTTATCCTGAACTTTCTGAATCTGAACGGGCTGACTTGACTAAACGCAGCCTGAAAAGTCAGTGCATGACGTATGCGGAATCAGTCAAGATTTGGGGATCATCTTCTGAATATGCACTGTCTTTAATTCGAGATGTGCAGGGTGAAGATATTTTCCTGCAAGCTCTGCAAAATCCTCATGGCTGTTTGGCGGTGGTGCCTCATTTTGGTACTTGGGAGCTATTGAATGTCTGGGTCAATCAACACACTTCTCCTGTGATTATGTATAAGCCCAGCAAGAATCAAGATGTTGACCGCTTTATGCTTGAAGCTCGGCAACGCCTGAATGCAACACTGGTCCCTACAGATGATTCTGGGGTACGTGCTGTGTTTAAGCATTTAAAACAGAGTGGTTTTTCTGCAATTTTGCCGGATCATGTTCCTAAAGAATCTGGTGGAATCTATTCTTATTTTTATGGTCAAAATGCGCTGTCCTCTACGCTTCTTTCCAAACTGGCAGCCAAAACACAATGTTCAGTCGTAGGTTTAAGCTGTCTCAGACGTGATGATTTATCCGGTTATGATATTGTTGTGACCCAACTTTCTGACGATATTTCGTCGAAAGACCTACAGCTTTCTGTTGATACTTTAAATAAAGAAATGGAGCGCATGATTAATGTCGCTCCAGAACAGTATTTGTGGGGGTATAAACGGTTTAGGAAATTAAAACCACCTCACACCATTTATCAAAAAAATTGATAATTGTATTCACAATGTAATCTATTTCATCATTTGAAATACCATACCAAAGGGGTAAGCGGATTAACTTCTCACTCTCTTGTGTGGTAAATTGGTCTTTGCCCACGAAGCGACAATGCTGCACACCAAAAGGTGAAGAATGCAAAGGCACATAGTGAAACACAGCACCAATCTCATGCTGTTTTAACATCTCAAGTAGAGCCGTACGCTGTGCTAAATCTGCCACTTTAATATAGAACATATGAGCATTGTGCACGCGATCTGTTGGAATGTGCGGGCAAATAAGATGACCTTTGGCCTCAAGAGGAGCCAATTGATGCGCATAACGCTGCCAGCTATTTAGACGATTTTCATTAATTAAATCCGCATTTTCCAATTGCCCCCATAAATATGCACACTGTAATTCACTGGGTAAATAGCTACTACCGACATCAGTCCATGTGTATTTATCTACCATACCGCGGAAGAACTGACTGCGATTGGTGCCTTTTTCACGAATAATTTCAGCACGCTCAATAAAACGTGCATCATTAATAATTAATAATCCACCCTCACCACCGCTGGTGTAGTTTTTGGTTTCATGAAAGCTGTACGCACCCAAATGGCCAATCGTACCGAGCATCTTACCTTTAAATGTAGACATCATGCCCTGTGCGGCATCTTCAATCACAAACAATTGATATTGCTCAGCCAATTTCATGATTTTATCCATATCACAACCAACCCCAGCATAGTGTACAGGCACAATGGCTTTGGTTTTGTCAGTGATTGCCGCTTCAATCAAATCTGCATTGATATTCATGGTAGCTGGATCAATATCTACAAAGACAATTTTGGCGCCACGCAATACGAAGGCATTTGCTGTACTCACAAACGTATAGCTCGGCATGATAATTTCATCACCTGCTTGTACGTCAATCAACAACGCTGCCATTTCCAAGGCATGGGTGCATGACGGTGTCAGTAAGGTTTTTGCTACCCCCAAGGTCTCAACAAACCAATCCTGACAACGATGCCCAAATGCACCATCACCCGAAATTTTGCCTGATCCCAAAACATCTAAAATATGCTGTTTTTCTGAGCCGACAAAGGGCGGTTTATTAAATGGAATCATAAAATTATATTATTCACTCTGAACGATTAGATAAATCCATCAATGAAAAATAGGATGTTGAATAACAGCTTCGCCTGTTAACACTTTTTTCATTAGATGATTAAATATTTCTGTGGAAACGACCGCTCGCTTCCTTTGCAGATTGACCTCTTTAACGGTGATCTTGGCCTGATAACGCTCACCGGCAAACACTGGCGCTAAAAACTTCATGGATTGGCTCAAATAGATCGTGCCAATGCCTGGATATTGCGTACCAAAAATACGAGAAAATATACTGCCCACTAAAAATCCATGCACAATCGGCTTTTTAAAGACGGTCTCTCTGGCATAGGCTTCATCAATATGAATCGGGTTATTGTCCCCAGATAATTCAGCGAAGCTCACCACTTCGGCTTGCGAGAACTCAAAGGCATAGGTCAATTGATAGTCTGCTGAATTTTGAGGACATTCATTGGTTTCACACAAAGAAAAATACATATGAATCTTTGCCCTATTCTGCGTGATTGATACGTTGCATATACGCGTGCTCTAAATCCAATAGATCTTTTTTGCGATTTTTAATTCTGCGCGCAGGATTACCCAAATAAATCCCCCACTCTTCAGTGCTTTTATTCACTAAAGTCAGTGCGCCCACCGAGCAACCATCAGCTACTTCAACCCCAGGGAAAATAATCGAACCCGCGCCCACAATGACATGTTTACCAATCACCACCGCTTTTTTAGTTTCGCATTTAAACTCTACAGGCACAGTCGGATTGGTCAGGGTGGCGCCACTATAATCATCCGATTGGGTAAACACCTGTACATGATAGGCTAAACCTGAAAAATCTTTAAAAACAATACCTTTTTCCCCACCAGCCACCAAGCATAGTGGTGCAATATGGACGTTATTACCGATGGTGAGGCGTCCAGATAAAATACAGAAATCATCAATTCTTGAACGATCTCCGATTTCAATCAGCTCAGGATTATAAATCGAGGCTTTATCACTAATCTTGACATTTTGGCCTAATGATTTAAAGCCAAATGCCTGTAATTGCTCTTCTAATAAATATGCCATTTTGTATAAAACCTACTGATTCAATTCAAAAAATTCTTTCATTTCATGTAGGCACTGTGCCACACACTGCTCCACTTTTTGGTGTTCACTGACAATATGCTCAAGCACTTTGGCCTGCGTTTGATGTGCCCAGCTCAATTGCTCATCAGACAGGCCATAAGCAAGACCATAACGATCAGACACCTGTGAATACCAGTCAGTTAAGCCCACGCCCTCAGCAGGAACAACAACCGATTCGCAACCTGCCAATACGGCAAATAATGAGTACGCCGTATAATCATCATATGAAATAAAGCGTTTTGCCCGATTAAAAATCGCGGCGATTTCTTTATGTGATTGACCATCTAAACAAATGGCATCTTCAGGATGGATTTTTGGTTTGTCCGTTCCTTTTCTCACCATATAGCAGCAATCAATATCACGCTTCAGCCCTTGATTGGCATAGGTATCAATCGGATAGTAAATGACTTTCAGCTCATTCCTCGCCACGGTACAGCTGTCACGGTGAAAGTCATGAATCGCTGAATTAAACTTAAAATACAGCTCGTTTTGACCATACGCAATTTTGCCGGTATGAAAGCCAGGTTGATGCAACAACCAACGCACCACATGCTGAATACCGAGTGGATTACCCTCAACCACTTCTGGGTAAATCACAACGGCATCGTCAGGGAAATGACGTTTCGTCCATACAGGTGTGACCCAACCTACATGTACACCTAAGATGTTTTTCTTTTTGAGCTTAGAACGCACCCGTTTTAACCACGGTTTCGTCCATTTATCCGAGACTAAAAATGCCTGATGAGCCGTCGTGGTATTGATGATATGACAGAGGCGGTGTAGCGCAATCACACCGCCTATATTGGCATCATATGAGTAGGTATAAATAAAAATATTCACGTGTTCTGCTCAAAGCTGCGGCTGAAATGCGCTGGCTTGTTGGTCTTTTTCACTCACCAACACCTGATCATTGACCTGTGCCAATGGCCACTCAATGGCCAATGTTGGGTCATTCCACATGATCGCGCGCTCACTGTCTTTATGATAATAGTTGGTAGTTTTATACAAGAACTGAGTATTCTCTTCTAAAGCCATAAAACCATGCGCAAAACCTTCTGGAATCCAAAACATGGTTTTATTCTCAGCACTCAGCTCGACACCCACCCACTGACCATAGGTTGACGATTCAGGGCGCACATCCACTGCGACATCCCATGCGCGACCTTGTACAACACGCACAAGCTTGCCTTGACCATACGGTGCCAGTTGATAATGTAGGCCACGTAATACGCCTTTTTGTGATAAGGAATGATTGTCTTGTACAAAGTGTGGAATTGGCAAATTCAGTTCTTGTAAGGCTGTCTCAAAACGCTGTTGGTTAAAGCTTTCCATAAACCAGCCACGCTCATCCCCAAATACCTGTGGGTGAAGAATGAGTAAGCCTGCAATTTTGGTGATTTCTACCTTCATTGCGCATCGTCCAACAATTTAAACAAATACTGACCATAGTCAGTTTTCTTTAAAGCTTCGGCACTTTCACGGAGTTCATCTGAAGAAATCCAACCTTGTTGGAAACCAATCTCTTCTAAACACGCAACTTTTAATGATTGACGTTTCTCAATGGTATAAACAAATTGCCCTGCTTCGAGTAACGATTCATGTGTACCTGTATCAAGCCATGCAAAACCACGCCCCAACAATTCCACATTGAGCGATTCATCGTTTAAATAGGCATTATTGATGTCGGTAATTTCGAGTTCACCACGGTGTGATGGTTTCACTTGTTTGGCAAATTCCACCACACGATTGTCATAGAAATACAAACCAGTCACCGCATAAGGGGATTTCGGTTGTGCAGGTTTTTCTTCAATACTGATCACTTTACCTGTCGCATCAAATTCCACTACGCCAAAACGCTCAGGGTCAGTCACGTGATAGCCAAAAACAGTCGCACCATGACTCACATCATTGGCTGCTTTTAATTGCTGGCTAAAGTTTTGACCATAGTAAATGTTATCGCCTAAGATCAAACACACTGGATGCTCACCAATAAATTCTTCACCAATAATAAAGGCTTGTGCTAAACCATCTGGAGAAGGTTGAACTTTATAACTGAGTTTGATGCCGAACTGATGACCATCACCCAGTAATTTTTCAAAATTCGGTAAATCTTCAGGCGTAGAAATAATCAAGATGTCACGGATACCCGCCAACATGAGTACCGACAATGGATAATAGATCATCGGTTTATCGTAAATAGGCAACAGCTGTTTCGACACCCCTTTGGTGATTGGATGTAAGCGTGTTCCCGAACCGCCCGCAAGAATAATACCTTTACGTTGTAAGCTCATTGAATTAATAACTCCGAGATTGTTCGTTGCACATGGGTCGTCCACTCAGGCACATGTAGCTGAAACGTGTGTTGAATTTTTTGAATGTCTAATCGTGAATTATGCGGCCGCTTAGCAGGCGTTGGATAATCTGCTGTAGAAATCGCGTTAACGGTTTGCACTTTGAGTGACATACCCTGCTGTTTAGCCTGCTCAAATACATAATTGGCATAGGCGAACCATGAGGTTTCACCTGCAGCCACCAAATGATAAATCCCGACTTTGTTGAAATCGGCCATTGTCTGTACAATTGCATGTGCTGTGATGTCCGCGATCAACACTGCCGAGGTCGGTGCCCCGATTTGGTCATCAATAATACTGAGTTGTTCGCGTTGTTGCGCCAAAGACAGCATGGTTTTTAAGAAGTTTTTGCCCTTGGCGGCATAGACCCACGAGGTTCGAAAAATCAAATGTCGACATCCTGATGCCACAATCGCCTGCTCACCTTGTAGTTTTGTTTGTCCATAGACGTTTAAAGGCTGCGTCTGATCAGTTTCTTTAAATGGCGTTGTGCCTTGGCCGCTAAACACATAATCCGTTGAATAATGCACCAACAGGATATTTAGACTTTTGCACACTTCAGCGATTTGCGCCACAGTATCTGAATTGATCAGCTGCGCCATCTCTTGGTTCGATTCAGCCAAATCCACTGCAGTATACGCACTGGCATTGACTACAACATCGGGTTGAATCTCACGAATAGTGCGTAGCAAGGCCTCAGGCTGAGCCAAGTCACCGCACCAGCCGCCTAAGCCATGACGATCCAAAGCAATCAGCTCAGCCACTGGCGCTAGCGCACGTTGTAACTCCCAGCCCACTTGACCATTTTTTCCAAGCAAAAGAATTTTCATACGTTTGCCTTGCTTTAGCCTTGGTACTGCTGGTCTAACCAATTTTGATACTCACCGCTTTGCACACGCGACACCCACTGTTGATTGGCCAAGTACCACTGCACGGTTTTGCGTAAACCAGTCTCAAAGGATTCTTCAGGCACCCAACCGAGTTCTTTTTTAATTTTTGAAGCATCAATCGCATAGCGCACATCATGCCCTGGACGATCTTTGACATAGGTAATTAAATCTTGATACTGGGCAACACCTGTCGGCTTGTTTGGCGCCAATTCCTCTAGTAATGCACAGATGCCATGCACCACATCAATATTTGCTTTTTCATTGTGCCCACCAATATTATAGGTCTCACCAATGGCACCCTCGCTCACCACTTTAAACAGTGCGCGCGCATGGTCTTCCACATATAACCAATCACGAATTTGCTGACCATTGCCATACACAGGTAATGCTTTGCCCTGTAAAGCATTTAAAATCATCAGTGGGATCAATTTTTCTGGGAAATGATACGGTCCATAATTGTTCGAGCAGTTGGTTACAATCACGGGTAAGCCATACGTTCGATGCCACGCACGTACCAAATGATCTGAACTGGCTTTAGACGCAGAATAAGGTGAACTTGGTGAATATGAGGTCTCTTCAGTAAATAGATCTGTCGTCCCTTCTAAGTCACCATACACTTCATCGGTTGAAATGTGATGAAAACGGAAGGTCGCTTTGGCTGCCTCAGGCAAGTTGCTCCAGTACTGGCGCGCAGCTTCTAACAACTGATAGGTGCCAATAATATTGGTTTCAACAAAATCAGACGGGCCTGAGATCGAACGATCAACATGTGATTCAGCGGCCAAATGCATCACGGCATCAGGCTGAAACTGATTAAAGAGCGTATCAAGTGCTGCACGGTCACAAATATCAGTATGGCTAAACTGATAACGTTCACTCCCTGCAACCTCAGCCAATGATTCTAAATTCCCTGCATAGGTGAGTTTGTCGATATTTAATACATGATGCGAGGTATGCTGAATAATATGGCGAATCACTGCTGAGCCAATAAAACCTGCACCACCGGTAACAATAATATTCACATTTAATCCTTCAATTACTTTATCTCTAAGCGGTCTGAAATGGCCCATGCCAAGCTCAAACCCTACAATTCATCTTATGTGGTCGTCATCTTGGGTAAATCAATCGGCGTATAGTCACCCAAATCCAATACATAACGAATCCAATTGGCAAAATGATATTTGCGTGCAATCTCATCAGTGACCGTGTTATACGGCTGCGCTAAAAACTGTTGTAGTACACTCGTGTCTTTGCCATCCCACACGAAAATATTATCAGGATGATAAAAGTCATAATGCACAATCGACGCGTTATTGGTAATCAATTTCTTCTTAAACATCAGCGCTTCAAATGTTCTAAACGACAATCCTGTATGCGCTCCAATCACCAAATCAATCAAAATATCGGCATTTTGCACATGAGCCAAATTATCATTGAATTCAATATTTTGTGTAATCTTACTAATTGGCAAATCGAGATATGCCTGCGCAGGCGCATGATTAATAAAGCACTTAATCTCTACGTCATGCTGCGCTAATTCGCCGACCAATTGCTCAATCGCCTGTTGTCGACTCGGATTATGATACCCGACAAAATAAACGATAGGTTTTTGATTGTCTGATATTTTTTGATCAACGACCAATACATCATTCATACAGAAATTGGTGAGCGGTAAAACACGCGCATTACTATTGTTTTGATAGTCTTGCGGATCAAAGACAAAGAAGCGATCAAATAACTTGATACGATGCGAGACATTTGGAAAACGCGTCAGTCCATCCCACTGATAACCCGCAAAGGTTTGATGCGTGCGTGATTTTAATAGCGCCAGCACCTCATCACTAAACATGTCAGCGCGAATGACCAAGGTGTAGTCGCTATAGCCACCCCATGCCTGCAGCTGCTGATCAATATGCTGCATATTTATGGCATTGCGTAAGGTCATTTTATAACTGGTGTCTTTATAGACTGTTTTACGATAGCCCTTATAGATCCGTGAAAACAGATTCGGGTATTTAAAGGGTTCAGGCGACACCAGCTGGTCAAAGCACATCACTTCAAAACCCTGCTGCTGCAAACTTTTTGCAACCAAATGAATCAATCCCAAATGATCGGGCATAGCTAAAATAATTCTAGGTTTTGACATATTGCTTTCCAAAATGACACTCTCAGGTCATCAAATCACATGAGCATCTGCTCTAAAGCTGTGTAAAACCCCATATTTTCTACACGTATTTACAGCATCAACGCCATTCTTATCATCGCGTTAGTTTTTAAATTGCGTCTGATCCAATCGAATTTCACGCTTTTGCGCTTTAAACACAACACTGGCATAGCGACACGCCATCGCCCATTGTCCGGCAAGACGGCGCATTTTAAATGTTCTTTTTTCAGCAGCTGACGCATACACGGGCTTATGATGCTCTGAACGACCAATCACCGATTCAAACTGTTCAGCAGGCACTAAACCATATGCTGACATTTGGTCTTCTTGAATGATTCCAGCAGGCTCTGCTTGGAGGCAGTGCAAGCCATAATGGCTAGAGATAAAACCATCCGCAATTGCGGGTGCTGTTTCTGCTAGACGTTGCAGCAGTTTTTGCGCACCCGATGGATACAACACATAACCTGCTGCACCAGTACGATCTTGGTACAAGGTATACAGTGCCGTATCCCCTGCATTAAGTTTAACTTCAGGCTGTTTTGAAATGATTTTTTTACGGCTGCGCACTTCAAAGTTAATCAGATCCACCTGTGGATTGTGCGCTTGCTCAATCTCTGCCAATGCATCTGGCATGTGCTGCGCCAACACAGCATCATCTTCTAAAATCAATGCAGGTGCATTCAGTTCAAGTACCGTTTCCCACGCCTTTTTATGACTCAGAAAACATGCCACTTCAACTTTACGCAAAGGCCGCTGCCAACCAAAACCCAACGCTTGATAATCTTCCTCACTGATGTCATCAGTAGAGACTGCGGCTAAGCGCTGAAATGCTAAACCAAGACGCGTACATTGTTGCATCTGAAAATCAAGGCGTTCAGTTGAGCGCGCTAAATTAATAATAAGCACTTGCATCGACTTACCACCATCGTGTCTTTTCACGGGTGTGACGCTGTTTAAAGCGCGAATACACCGTGTCATGTTCATCGAGATTGACCCGATCAAAGATTTCAATCACCAACTGCCCCAGTGGATGCGCCGCACAGATCTGGTCTAAACGCCAGCGCATATTACGTAAAGTATCATCTGTTCCAACCGCAAATGCGGAAGTACCATCAAACAAGGCATAGCGCTGTTGTTGCAATAAGTCCTGATGCAGTAAATTGACTTCGAGTGACTGGTCACACAAGAAACGCTCTGTTTCTTGTAGTTTGATGGTATTGATCAATATCACTGCATTCATCAGAATGGCTTTTAGAGTTACGTCTTCATCAAAATCAATAAAAGTATCACAGGCTGAAATCAGCCAGCGTATATTCAATGACTGTACAAGAAAATCTCGTTCAGCCATCCATAATGCCTTGAATTTGTCATAATTATTTTGAGTATCGACCTCACGGCGAATGAGAACAATCAGACTGGCATGGAAATGATTTAATGCAGACTGCCCCACAAACTCTTGTTTGAGCTGTTCAATATGCTCATTGAGATCTTTGGTCGAACCATGCGTATATTGAATTTGATCCCCATCAATGATGGTATTTTTTAACTGGTTTAAATCGGCTTGACCAAATTGCGCATAAATCTTTTCAGCGCCAAAACGACGCTGATGACGACTAAATGAAAACCATTGTTCGAACTTACTTTTCTTTCTTACCGGCATTTGAAATTAAATCTCTTTCAATTTCTCATTGATTCAGCTTACTGCCAAGCATCCTTAATCCACTGCGATGGCAACACATAACGGTACCATTTCCCACCACCACCATTGACTGCATCAGGTGGATTAATTTCACCATGGAATACAATAATTTTAGCACCTTCAGGCTTCACAGGTGGCTTAAAGTAAGCCATTGGAATTTTTTGCAGGCAATGATACTTATAGCTCTTGCACCAGCTTTCTGGCCAATAGGTCTGTTTACCTTCACGGTCTACGTACCAAGACAAATAGGCTTGCTCATTACGGAATTTTTTACGGATTTCATCAAAGTTTTCACGGAAATAAGGCAAAAGCCCCGGGAAAGCACCCAGTTTAAACCGGTAAACCGAACTGTTACCGGTAATACGCCACGGCCGTTTCCAGTCATGAATAATCAGAAAGTCGCCCGGATAGGTAAAGAACTCATCGATATTATCGACAATCACCACGTCAAGATCGAGGAAGAGTGCATTCCCCTCCAAGCCATACAGATCTGGCTCAAAAGTAGACAGCTTGTTCCAGCCACGCTCAGGCGCACCTTCAGGCAATGCCAGAGGTGGAATAGGAAAACATTGCACCGCAGGATCAATGCCTTCAGTACGATCCGTCAGACAGACCATTTTAAAGTCGACTGTCGTGTGTCGTTTAACCATATTGTATAAACGATTGACGTATTCCGAACCGTATTTGGTTCCCCATTTCATACAAATAACGATGTTACTCATTGCGTATGCCTAAGCTCATCTTAAAATCTTCTTGATGGTGAATATGATGACATAAGTTCGGCAGAATAAGTACATCAGTTAAAAAAAACCTCTCAAATGAGAGGTTTTTTCAATCAGTAAATTCTTAATTACTTCACATAAGTTAACCAGTGTGCATATTTAGGGTCTTTGCCCTGAACTGCATCGAAGTATGCTTTCTGGATTTGAGTGGTGATTGGACCACGTACACCCTCACCAATCTGACGATCATCGTATTCACGGATTGGTGTGACTTCTGCAGCAGTACCGGTAAAGAATGCTTCATCTGCGATGTAGAACTCATCACGGGTAATACGGCGTTCAATTACGTCATAACCCAGGTCTTTAGCAATAGTAATAATGGTTTGACGGGTAATACCATCCAATGCACCGCCTGCGATATCAGGCGTATGAATCACGCCATCACGCACCAGGAATACGTTTTCACCTGAACCTTGGCATACATAGCCTTGCGGGTCGAGCAGCATTGCTTCGTCATAACCTGAATGCGCCACTTCCTGATGTGCAAGAATGGACAAGGTGTAGTTACCTGATGCTTTGGCCTTACACATGGTCACGTTCGGATGATGGTGGGTAAATGAAGAAGTTTTTACGCGAATACCCTTCGCCATTGCTTCTTCGCCCAGGTACGCCCCCCAGCTCCATGCCGCAACTACGGCATGAATGGTATTGTCAGTTGCAGCGATACCGAGTTTTTCAGAACCAATAAAAATAATTGGACGTAAATAGCAAGACGCTAATTTGTTTTCACGAACAACATCAATTTGAGCCTGTTCTAATGCTGCTTGATCAAATGGAACTTTCATTTGATAAATTTTTGCAGAATTCAACAAACGCTTGGTATGTTCTTTTAGACGGAAAATAGCCGTTCCATTCGGGGTTTCATAAGCTCGGACACCTTCAAACACACCCATGCTGTAATGCAAAGTATGTGTTAATACGTGAGTTTTTGCCTCACGCCAGTCAACTAGTTGTCCATCTTGCCAAATGAAACCATCACGATCAGCCAAATTCATGCCACAAACTCCAATTTCTCACAATTATTCACTATCCAGTACAAAGTCTGCACTTGGATCAATTAGTCTTTGCCATAACTTGCAAACGGTCATTCGGGTATCGTGCCAGTCGCTTGCAGACACTTGCATGGATTGATTTGCAAGGGCTAAGCGATGGCTCTCGGCGCGTTCACGGAGATAAGCTTGAATCAGAGCAGTCGCATCGTCGCTGGATAAGCAACCTGATTTTGCGGCATCCTCAAGAATTCGTACATTGTCGGAGAAATGGGCGAGATCTTTATTCGTCCCACTCCAGGCCAACACCGCATACTGTGCCATAAATTCGATGTCTACGATACCACCTGCATCTTGTTTTAAATGAAAAATACCATCTTTTTTTTGCTCTTTAGAAGAACCGAGATGCTCCTTCATTTTCTGACGCATTTTCAGTACTTCTGCCCGTACATAATTTTCATCGCGAGGCTGAATCAAAATATCCCGGCGCAAGACTTCAAACTTTTTCCGCAAGCTCATTTCACCCGCAATCGGACGGGCTCGCACCAAGGCCTGATGCTCCCATAACCAGGCACTCTTGAACTGATATTGTTCAAAGGCTTTCAAACTGGTCACCAAAAGCCCAGCTTCGCCCGATGGACGCAAGCGGGTATCGACTTCATATACGCGTCCATCTAGGGTTTGCGTGGTCATGAGGGACATAAACTTTTGTGCGACACGCATGGCAAACTCAAAACCACTGATCGGCTTGAGTCCATCGGTATCGGCCTGTTCACCCATATAGTGAATAAAGACCAGATCCAGATCCGAGCCATAACCCAGTTCAATACCACCGACTTTACCATAACCAATGACTGCAAAAGCAGTATGCTCGACTGAACAGCGCTGCCCTTCTGCATCCAGTGGAAAACCATGCTTTTTCGCCACAATCTGATAGGCCAGATGCAGCGCTGCATTCACCGATACTTCAGCAATATCGGTCAAGGCATCAGAAACTTTCATCAACGGGCTTTCTGCCAGCACATCACTGGCGGCTACAGCAAGTACATTGGATTTTTTAAACAGGCGCAAGACCCGCATCTGGTCTTCGACCTGATCAACTTCAATGCGCAACAGTTGCTGGCGCAAGGAATCTTCCAGATCCTGACGTTTTGGCAATTCAAAATCCATTGACAGGAATTCATCCAGCAGTACCGGATAATGAGTCAGTTCTTCGCAAATCCATGGACTAACCGTTGCCATTTTAACCAGACGCTGCAATGCGCCTTTGCTCTCGATTAACATCACCAGATATACCGTACGGCGCATCACTGATTCAACTAGGGGCATTAAGCGTACCAACGCCACCTGAGGATCATTTGACTGTAAAACGGCTTCAATTAAATGTGGCCAGAAGGTTTTTAAACGTTGTACCGCCTTTGCCGGTAATTTTTTTAAGGCATGCCCATTCCAAAACTCATAAACGAGATTCTTCGCATTCTCATCCAACACTTCTTTGAGTTTCTTTTCCAGCTGTGAAAAACTTTCAACCAGGGTATCTGGACCATTTTCCTTAATTAAATGATCAAACTGATACATAACTTTGTCACGTTTCTCATTGAGATATGCCATAAAGCTATCCCAATTAGCAAAACCAAGCGTGTCCGTTATACGCGCCCTTAACTCTGGCTCAGTCGGTAGTGATTGCGTTTGCTGATCATGCAGTGCCTGAATCGCGTGCTCGACCCGACGCAGGAATAAGTAAGCATCTTCCAGATCCTGCACCGCCTGTTCATCCAGTAACTCGGCATCATCCAGATGATTCAGATTCACCAGACACTGCCGATCCTGCAATTCAAGTTTGGCGCCGCCGTAAATCAACTGAAACACCTGCACGATAAACTCGACTTCGCGAATGCCACCGGCTCCGAGCTTGATATCATCTTCAATATTACGGCGCTGTACTTCGCGCTCGATCATAGCTTTCATTTCGCGCATGGCTTCAAAAGCGCTGTAATCGACGTACTTGCGAAATACAAATGGACGGGTCATCTCCAGCAGCTCATCGCCTTCCGGACTTGGATTGACAATACGCGCTTTAATCCAGGCATAACGCTCCCATTCACGCCCATGCTGGCTCAGATATTTTTCCAAGGCCGCGTGGCTAATGGCCAGCGCCGAACCATCGCCCCAGGGACGGAGGCGCATATCCACCCGGAATACAAAACCATCCGCCGTGATCTGATCCAGCAAATGAATCAGTTTCTGTCCCCACAGGATGCAAAACTGCTGCACATCAATACATTTGCGCCCATCGGTTTCACCCTGCTCATCGAAGGCAAAAATCAAGTCGATATCACTGGAAAGATTGAGTTCTTGGGCGCCGAGTTTGCCCATCGCGATGACAATCAGATCCTGGACTTTTCCGTTATAGCCAATCGGCTGGCCATACTTGGCAGCGACCGGAATACGGGCAAAATCTTTCGCCGCACAGATGCAGGCATCGGCAAAATCGGAGAGTTCTTGAGTGAGGGTAATAACATCGGTGAGTTGATTGGCATCCTGCCAGATCCAGCGAAACATCAAACGAGCCCGCAGAATACGCATTGCGCGCATCCACGTTGCTTCATCGCTTATATTCAGGATGCAGTGCTGCACCAGCTGATCAATATATTCCCGACTGAGTGAGCCTTGAAACTGATCAATTGCATAATCCTGTTCCAGTAAACTCTGGTGATTGGCCAATACCTGTTCGGTATATTGGCTAGCTCTTAAGGTTTTCTGCAATTGTGCCGCATTCATCACTCAACTCTTCCCCTGAAACATTCTGCTTAGTTTTGACATACTCCCACCACTTTCACGATGTTCAAGTGGGGGATTCTAAAAGTAAAAGCTCTTAGGTGACTTCCTCACGGATTTCACTTGCTTTCTGCTTCGCAAGGCGACCTTTACCGCATCCACCCTCCACAGACAAAACGGTATGTCCTACCGCCAAAATATTGCGAGAAGCATTAATATCTGCATTCTCGCCAAAGCTACACTCGACACAACTAAAGTTTGCTTGAGTAAGCCTATTTTCTTTTGCAACGTGACCACATGAACTACAAGTCTGACTTGTATATTTAGGGTCAACTTTAACGAGTAAACCACCTCGCCATTGCTGTTTGTACACCAACATATTAACAAGCATTGACCAACCTTGATCCAGGATTGATTTATTTAAGCCGGACTTGGCTTTAACATTCTTTCCTTTTTTCTCGATTGAGCCTTTCGCTGACTTCGACATATTGGCTACTTTTAAGTCCTCAACTACGATCATTGCGTGGTTTTTGCTGAGCGTTGTGGTGACTTTGTGCAAGTAGTCATGCCGAATATTGGCAATATGATGGTGTAATGTATTGATCTTGAGATTCAGCTTTTTCCAATTTTGACTGAACTTGTTTTTCTTTCTCAGCTTGCGCTGAAGCCTAGCCAACTTTACTTGATTGGCCTTGAAACTATTGATCGGGTCGAATACTTGACCACTAGACGTTGTAATTAACTTTTTAACACCTAAATCAATGCCAACGGCTGATTTTGATGGGTGGACTGGTGCTTCTACTGTGTTTTCAGCACCAAATGACACATACCATTTCCCGACATGCTTTGAGATTGTGACGTTCTTAATCTCACCCACAATATTTTGTGATTTTCTGAATTTCACAACGCCAATGTCATTAGGTAACTTAACTTGGTTGCCTTTAACCCAACAATATCTGCCAAATTGAACAATACGAATGGAATCATAACCATCAGATTTCTTTTTGAATCGTGGCATAAGTGTTCTAAGTTGAACTTCACCACCATCGGATAATTTAAAAAATCGTGGCTTCTTAGCTCTAAATGGTTTTTGCTTTAACTTAGCTTGTTCCTTTTTGTTAAAAAACTTCCCCCAAGCATCACCAAGATCACGAACTTTTTGTTGGAGTGAAACGCCATTTGAGCTGTTTTCTAGAAAAGCACATTCAGGTTTTTTGCGTAATTCAGGAATTTTATTGACTAAATTAACTTTGTTGATTCGCTCATTATTAGCAAGCATCTCGAACGAAACAGCTAAAATTTGATTCCAAACAAAACGTGCAGAGCCAAGCAACTTGTTTAAAACAAGCTCCTGTTCCGCATTAGGCTCAAGCCTAAATTTGTACGCTTTGTTGATCTTCATTTCGCCTTAAATCTATTTAGATACAGAAACTTAATGCAAATTATTCTATCATATTGCACTAAAAAAAGTCGTGAAATTCACCTCCACCCTAATGTTGGGTGGAGTCCTCTTTCACACTAAAGATAGCAGGAGTTTTGTCTCAGTGGGAATGTTTTAGTTTGAAATTTACCTTTTAAGATTGCTCGGCATGTACATCTTCAAGCACTAGCGCCTGATGATCATTGGTAACCATCGGCAAATGCACAGTAAAGGTCGTACCACGGCCCTCTTTGGAATCTACAGCAATTTGACCATGGTTCAGGTCAATAAAGCGCTTGCAGAGTACCAGACCCAAACCTACCCCTTTCTCTTCAGCTGTGCCTCTGACACTCACACCCAAAGTCGGTTTAAACAGATTCTGCATCTGTTCTTCGGTCATGCCCAGGCCAGTATCCTGAATCGTAATCTTGACCTGCTCGCCTTCCATCTCTGCAGCTAAAATCACTTTACCGCCTTGATTCACCGGGGTAAATTTAAGCGCATTCGACACTAGGTTTTGCAAGACAGAGGTAATCATGTTGATATCCGCATGTACCTTGATGTCTTCAGGAATATTATCAACCAGTTCAATTTTTTTATTTAAGGCCAGACTTTTCAGCACACTGCACACAATATTACTGGATTGTTTCAATTCATAATTAATCGGATGATAAATAAAGCGTCCACCCTCTGCCATCGCCCAAGTCAGCAGGCTTTCCAGCAGGTTATAGGTCGATTGTGCATTATCATATAAATAATCCGCGATGCTCTGGATACTGGATTCGTCCAGAGTGTCACGCTCCTGCGCTAGCACTTCGGAAAAGCCCAGTAAACCATGAAATGGTGCACGCAAGTCATGCGCAATAATCTGGAAAAATTTGGTTTTACTGAAGTTGAGTGCGCATTGCTGTTCATATAATTCTTTCAGTTCAGTATGTTCTTGATTGAGCTGAATTCGAATCACTAAACTTTCAGCAAATTGTTTGATGGTGGCAATATCGTCCTGATCGAACAGTTCGGTCTGATCATCAAAGAAAATGACCTGTCCAAAAGACACACCGCTACTTGATTTTAAATTAAAGGCGACCAATCTCTGATGCGCTACACCGAGATCTTTCACATAATTTGACAGTTCTGTATAAGCAGGATGCATCTGGTCGATGACATCTGCGTGTTGCAGATACGTAGGCAGATTCACGTCCTGCGGGGTGTGCAAAGCCCGGAAACCGCGCGGACAGCTGTACCAGATATAGGGCTCCGTGTGGAAGCGAATAATGCTGGTTTTAACGTTTAAAACTTTACGGGCGATCTTACAAAAGGTGTCTAATAGGTTATTGGAGGTATAGACACCTAAAATGAGAGATATACGGCACGAGCTTAATTGCTCCGTATTCTGACCGACCTCTAGCAGTTTTAGTTCCATGTCTGCCTCTCTGAATGTTTATGGAATATAGAAAACACTGCCGACCAAATTCATACAATCAATAACAAAGATTCTATATTTACTCAACGATGAAAACTCACCTATAGGTTAAAGGATTTGTTAACCTGTTTCTATCCAGATACATTCTTAACCGCAAAGCACTGATATTTAATTGATTAAGAATAACTTGAAAATTTACTATTCGAAAAAAACCTACATAAGTATTTGAAATTAATATATCTCACCTAAAATAAGCATGTTTATTTGTATTTACTGTAACACACTATTGACTAAAAAATACCCACTATAGCTTTTTACTCTATTTGGAGTAAAAGCTAATGATTTTTCAATTATATAACTTGACCTTATGATTAAAAAGAAATTTTATATCAGGTCTCATCTATCTAATAACACTCAGAATTATTTTTTAATTTTTAAAACTATCTTAACAATTCCAGTCTACGAAATATTTAAATATCAGGATATTGACTAAAAACAGGCCAAAAAAGCCACTGAGAATTGTAAAGATTTTACATTCATTAACAAATTAATTGCAGAAATTTTGTATTTTTTATCATCAATGCAGTTTTAGAAGCTGGAATAGTAATATTAAGATAGACCACTTATAGACTATGCATGTCCAAGTCAAACCAATCAGTTCAAAACAGCTATAAAAAAGCGGCCTAAAAAAGACCGCCTTTTTACATGGCTGCTTAATTGTCAGAAATCAACGCCACTTGCTGTACATAGTTAAACAGCTTTAATTTAGAAGCATTCACTTCTTCTTCAGGTGCTTGATTCTTTAAATCACGGTGTACCCGAAGATAATGTTGACGTAAGGTATGACGCTCTGTCGCATTATAGGTTTTGGTAAATTCATTGATGGCTGGATCACCATCTTTGACAATTCGATCCACCCAACGCTGTAATTGAGCTGTCTTTTTAAGACCTTGTTTAGGTGTTAAATAAGACAAAATTACCGTTTCATTTTCATTGCGTAATAATTTACCAATCCGTGAAAATTGACGGCGACGTGCTTCATGCGAACTAATTGCCTGCACATCAAGTAAGGCGTCAATCAAACGCTCATCTACGGGTAGGTTTTTAATTTGTTTAGCGCTCAGCTCTGCAAGCTGCGCACCTAAAGCAGCCATACGCTGGACTGCTTTTTTCTGTTCGGTCTTACTTGCGCGTCCCTCTAAAGAATCAAAATCTTCTTCAGTTAAACTGTTCGGTCGACGTGCCACGATTAATCTGCCTCATAAAATTTTGCTGCAAATAGTGCCTGAATTTCAGATAAGGCTTTGTCCTCGTCTGCTCCTTCAATCACTAAGCGTAAAGTTGTTCCTTTGCCTGCACCAAGCATGAGCAATGACATGATATTTTTGGCATCTACCAATTTGTCAGCCTTGCCAATCCGAATACTGGAACGAAATTTGGTGGTAACTTCTATCAGTTTACCAGATGCGCGTGCATGTAAACCCAATTTATTAATTACGTCAACTGTCGTATCAATCATGACCAGTGCTTCATTTCTCGATGGAGGACTTGAATAGACCATTTTGCCTCAAGGGCTTTTTTTAGTCTATCCACAATATAAACAGAACGATGCTGACCACCGGTACAACCTATCGACACGGTCATATAATGACGATGCCCTTCGGCAAAGGTCGGCAACCACTTGTCCAGAAAATGATACAGATCATTGAACATGTCCTCGACCTGATCGCTCTTTTGTAAAAACGCCTGCACCGGCTGATCTAGCCCTGAAAATTTGCGCAGTTCCAGTTCCCAATGCGGATTTGGCAAATGCCGGACATCAAAGACATAATCGGCATCCAGTGGAATGCCATGCTTATAACCAAAGGATTGCAGAATCAGGATCAGGTTATCGGCCTGTCCCAGCTTGGACAATAAGGTATGTTTCAGGTCATGTACGCTTTTATCGGTAGTATCGATATGAACTGTAGAACGCAACTGAATCGGCATCAACAGGATTTTTTCTTCCTGAATGCATTGATTCAGACTTTTAAAGCGTGACGCCAGAGGATGCGGCCGACGCGAAGCACTAAAGCGGGCAATCAGCTCCTGATCCTGCGTGGTCAGATAGATAATATCGACCGAACCATGCTGTTGCAGCTGCTCAAATACATGATCAAATTCTTGTAAATCTGCCCGGGTACTGCGCACATCGACGCCCAGCGCCAACTGTTCCAGATTATTTTCACTGTCCAGTTTGGCCACGATTTCGGGAAGCAATGCCAAAGGCAGATTATCAATACAGTAATAACCCAGATCTTCAAGCACCTGTAATGCAGATGATTTCCCCGAACCAGATTGTCCCGTGACGATTAAAATGCGCTTCATGCATGCTACCCTTTCATCTTAGCCGGCAGTGTATTTAACCTGCAGGTTATCGATCAGACGTGTATTCCCCAACTTTGCAGCTATAAATAACACAAGATCTTGATTAAACGTATGAATTTTTTGTAATTCTGGAGTTCTGGCTTCAATATAATCCACTACAAATCCAGCATCGGTTAAAGTCTGGCGAAGCTCCGCCAATACCGTATCCAGTTCCACGCCTGCCTGTAATTGCTGTTCAGCCTTTTGCAAGCTTTGATAAATGACCGGTGCGATTGCACGATGCTCTTCGCTTAAATAACCATTGCGCGAACTTAAAGCCAGGCCATCTTCTGCACGGGCAATCGGCACACCAATTACTTCCAGTGGAATATTCAGATCTTGTACAAACTGACGAATGACCGCCAATTGCTGATAATCTTTCTGGCCAAAGAAGGCGTAATTCGGCTGTACGATGTTAAACAATTTAGTCACCACCACCGCCACACCATCAAAATGACCGGGACGCTGTAAACCACATAAATCATTGGTAATGTCAGAAACACTGATATTGGTCAGACGCGGTTTTTTACCATACATTTGCTCAACCGTCGGCGCAAAAACGATGTCACAACCGACCTCTGCCAAAAGCTGCTGGTCCTGCTCAAGCGTGCGCGGATAGCTGTCAAAATCTTCATTGGGTCCAAACTGGATCGGATTGACAAAGATACTGACCACCACCACATCACACAACTTACGCGCTTCACGCACCAAGTTTAAATGTCCCTGATGCAGATTGCCCATGGTCGGTACAAAACCAATAATCTTGCGACTGGTACGCGCCGGATTTAATGATGCCGCTAAGCCCTGAATGGTGGTTTCTGTTTTCATCTTACAATTCAACCTGAAAAGTTTGTTCTGGTGCCGGGAAAGATCCATCTAAAACTGCAGCATGATAAGCTTTAAAAGCATCTAGAATGGCGGTCGCACCCGATTGTTCTTGCATAAAATTACGTACAAATTTTGCAGTGTGGCCAAAGGTCAGACCCAACATATCCTGTACCACTAGCACCTGGCCGTCTGTAGCTGCACCTGCACCAATGCCAATGACCGGAATCTGCGGAAACAGTTCGGTGATTTCCTGGCCAAGCTGTGCTGGTACGCATTCAAGTAGCAATAGTGCAGCACCCGCCTCGACCACTGCCTTACAGTCCGCAATGAGCTGATCGGCCGCTTCACGGGTACGGGCTTGCAGTTTATAACCGCCAAAGACATGTACCGACTGCGGAGTAAGACCCAAATGCACACACACCGGAATACCGTTACGGGTCAGCACTTGCACGGTTTCTGCCAACCATGCACCGCCTTCCATCTTGACCATTTGCGCGCCAGCCTGCATCACGGTTTTCGAGCTTTGCAAGGCATCATTCAAGGTGGCATAGCTCATAAATGGCAAGTCAGTCATGATAAAGGCATGCTGGTTACCACGGCGTACCGCAGCCGTATGATAAGCCATATCTGCAACCGTAACCGGCAAAGTCGAATCACGGCCCTGAATTGACATTCCCAGAGAATCGCCAATTAAAATGCTGTCCACTTCGGCAATTTCCATGGCTTTGGCCATACTGGCATCATAGCAAGTCAGACATGAAAATTTGCGTCCATCTGCTTTAAAGCGTCTTAAATCACTCAGACTGACCATGAAAATGTTCCTCTATGCTTGAAAGTTCTGACGAAGCTACCATCACTTAAAAATTAAATATTTGCCCAGTTGCTGTCATCGAGTACCGCGAGGGTCGACTGTTTAACGATGTCTAGGTCTTTTAATCTGTGTCCATGAACCTGTATTTCAGGATCAATATCCAGAAGTGGAAGCAGGACAAAATCACGTTCTAATACACCAACATGCGGCACAGTTAAGCGTTCATTTTGAATCTGCTCATTGCCGTAGAGCAGCAAGTCCAGATCCAGCGTACGTTCGCCCCAATGACGTAAACGTACCCGACCGGCGTCGTGCTCAAAGGCTTGCAGACGATCTAGCAAGCTTAAAGCGGCCAGATCGGTATTTAACTGCACCACTGCATTCAGATAGTTTGGCTGATCCTGTGGTCCCATCGGTGGACTTTGATACAGATGCGAAGTTTTCACCTGCCCCAAGGTCGCCAGTTTCTGTACAGCTTCTGCCAGAATCTGGCGTGAATCACCCAGGTTACTGCCCAGGCCAATATACGTCACGATCATTGTGTTGGCCCAAATACCACCTGACTCAGATCACGTTTCACCCGCTTACGTTTCATAATCGGATGATCTGCGCCAATTTCACCGCTGGCACTGGCTGCTACATGCGACAGAGGTTTCACCTTGTCTTCAAACTTGGCTTTGCGCACTCGACGATTGCGTGGTTCAGGTTCATTTACCAACGGTTCGATCTCGGTGAGATCTTGCTGCTGGGTCAATTTCTGTTCCAGATGTTCTTCTTGACTCGCCTTGCGACGGCTCTTGGCACGCTGACGGTTATACTGGCTAATGGCCCGTTCTTTCTCGTCACCGCTCATTTGCTGGTAAGCATCCCACCAGCTGCCCATGCCTTGTGCAGTTGCATCGCCTGATTTTTCACGCAGCAGCAAAAAGTCAAAGCCGGCACGGAAACGCGCATGGCTGGACAAGGCCTCGATTTGCTGTGGTTTTGGATTCAACAAACGGGTTTGCATTTCCCAGACTTCACGAATAAAGGTTTCCGCAAAACGTGGAATAATGGTACGAGTCGCCTGACGTTTTAACACGTCCAAACCAGCTTGGGCACGAGCTTCGGCGGCTACCACGCCTTTATTTAGATAGAATTCACAACGCTCGAGGAATGGCTGCCACAACAATACCGCATAGAAAAAGGCCGGGTTGATGGTCTTGCCGATAGAAATACGCTGATCGGTATTTTTCGCAGCGCGTTCCATAAATGGCGTAATTTCAGGCTTGATATCTGCAAATAACTGCTGCCAGATCCCAAAATCGATCAGCATTGGCAAGACACGATTCAGGTGTCCCATGGTAAACAGTTTCTGTGATTCATCATAAAGTCGATGTGGAGAAACATCACGCAGCAACTGGGTCATTTCCGGCGTAAAGACATCCAGAATCGCTTCATCAATATTAAAGTTCAGCTTGGCGGCAAAACGTAGGGTTCGCAGCATCCGCACTGGATCTTCTTCAAATCTTAAAGTCGGATCACCGAGTAAGCGTAAGGTTTTGCTATGGATATCATCCACTGCATTGCAGAAATCCAGCACAATGCCTTTACGTGGCTGGTAATACATTGCATTGATGGAGAAATCACGACGGGCAAAATCCTGCTCGATGCTGCCCCAGTTGTTATCACGCAGAATCATTCCCGCGGCCGAGGTCACTGCTTTTTTTGGTGGTGCACGGAAGGTTGCCACTTCAACCAGTTCCCGCCCTGAATAGACATGCGCCAGTTCGAAACGTCGTCCGATAATTCGACAACGTCGTCCGAAAACTTCCTTGACCTGAGCCGGGGTTGCATTGGTAACTGCATCGAAATCTTTAGGATTCAAACCTAACATCAGATCTCGAACACCACCACCCACGATATAAGCTTCATAGCCTGCCTTGTTTAAGGCATCAATCACATCGAGAATATAAGAAGGTAATTGAGCGGTTGATAAACCACATTTTGACGCGCGCAAAGTTTGCAAAAGACGCTGTCTCCTACGTCTGAACGTAAAATTCTAAGATGACGCTAATCATATCGCTTACACGCCTAAAGGGCAATTTGATTATGTCAATCCTGCGAGTCAAATCAATCAGCTAGTCATGATCCATGCTGTCGCCTTACAAGGCCAATTTGGCCTTGTTTTTGGCAAACAATGCCGGCCCAATGCCTTTGACCAGCTGGATCTCTTCAATGCTTTTGAATTTTCCGTTTTTTTGCCGATGTTCAATAATGGCTTCAGCCTTTTTTTGACCAATACCATTTAGCTGCTGTAATTGCTCCACTGTTGCATTATTCAAACTGATTTTATTAGCAGCGGAAGATGCCGATAATGCAGGCTTCGCCAGATAGTGATTGCTTTCCGATGAAGCCGTAGCGGCAGTTTTTTTCTTCAGGCGGGCGTCATGTTGCTGTTGCTGGGTCTTCCATTCCATATAATCGGTCGCAGTCGCATGCGCTGTTCCGATAAAAATAAAGCCCAGCCAGCAACTCAGAAGAAGATTAATCCACGTTCGACCGATTTGATAAGGTATTTTTTTCATGTGCCGCTCTTTGTTTTAATTCTAATTTAGCCTGTTCCCACAGCTGATCAAGTTCAGCCAATGACAGCTTTTCCAGGTCTAATTGTTGTAATTGTGCCTGATCTTCTATTAAGGCAAAGCGGGTCCGGAATTTATGGATCGTCCCCAATAATGCCATCTCGCTGGAAATGCCAAGTTTACGACCAACATTCACCAGAGAAAATAAGCAGTCGCCAAATTCTTCCTGTATTTCATCGGAATTTTGTCCAGCTACCGCTTCTTTTAATTCAGCCAGCTCCTCTTCCAGCTTGGCATAGGCACTGGCCATGTCAGGAAAATCAAAACCGATTTTAGCGACATTTTTTTGAATTTCATCGGCCTGTACCAAAGCCGGTGCATGTTTAATATCATCCAGGCGTGAACGCGGCTTACCCTGCTTTTCTTGCTGTTTGATTTCTTTCCATAGCTCAGACACATCTTCCGGACTCATTTTTGCAAATTGTTCAGCCTGAAATACATGTGGATGACGACGAATCAGTTTCTCGGTAATAGCCTGCACCACATCCTGAAAATCAAATGCCCCCTGCTCGCTATACATTTGCGACTGGAACACCACCTGTAACAGCAAATCACCCAGCTCATCGCGGACATCGTCGACTTTTCCAGAGCGGACTGCTGCTTCGACTTCATAAGCTTCCTCAATCGCATATTTGGTCAGCGATTCGGGAGTTTGCTGCTGATCCCATGGGCATTTTTCACGTAATTCGCGCATGACCTGAAGTAGTTGTTCCATTTTCAAAAACCTCTTTTTTTACCAAATAATCGCGTCAATCTGCCGGTTTCTTGTTATGCTCAAAAAAAAAAGACAATAAGGAGATCAAACACATGCACAGTATATTGATTAGTGGGGCAGCACAAGGAATTGGGGCAGCAACCGCCCAGTTATTTTACCAGCACGGCTATAAAGTCGGTATTTATGATATCAATACAGCACAGGCTGAACAGCTGGCCCAGCAACTGGGCGAACATGCCAAAGCCGGCTTTCTCGATGTGGCCGATTATGCTTCCTGGGAAACAGCCTTGTCTGAATTTTCGGCCTGGGCGGGGAAAATCAATATTCTGGTCAATAATGCCGGGATTTTATATTCAGGCCCTTTTGAAGAAACTGATATTATGGCGCATCATCGGACTCTGGATATTAATGTTAAAGGAGTCATGAACGGCTGTCATGCCGCTTTCCCTTATTTAAAAGAATCTTCATTTGCCCGCATCATCAATCTATCTTCAGCTTCGGCGATTTATGGCCAAGCCGATTTAAGCAGTTATTCCACCAGCAAGTTTGCAGTGCGTGGCCTGACTGAAAGTCTGGATATTGAGTGGCAACCCTATGGGATTCGAGTCTTGGATGTTATGCCGCTTTTCGTCAGTACCGCCATGGTCAAAGATATGCAGGCAGAAAGCATCAAAAAGATGGGCGTGCATTTAAAAGCAGAAGATGTTGCACAAGATATTCTTAAACTGGCAGAACTCAAAGATTCCATCTGGCAAGCCACCCATCATCCTGTCGGATTCAAAAGCCAGTTTTTATTTCATTTATCGCGGATGAGTCCACAATTTGTGAATCGGCTGAGTAATCTGATCATTTCTAGAAAATAAAAAATATTTGGGTTGATTCTGTTTTAGACAGTGTGATGAATCTGGATCACAGGAAATCTCAATCCCTTGCAGGAATCCTCACTTTGCCAGGCCACGGTGAGCATGCAGCCAGCAAGCGTATAATTTTGATAGGCATAGATGCCAATCTCTGGATGTTCGCAGCGCCCACCATTTTGCTCAGGATGGATATTGGTATTGAGCTCATTCAGGTTGATCCGGATTCCCAAGCCTGATGCCTTTAACACGGCCTCTTTAATCGTCCAGACTTTAAACCAGTATTCAGGGTCATAAGCCAGCGTTTGCCAAGTTTTGAGTTCTTCGGGATGAAAGGCGTGCTGTGCCAAGGCTTCGAAACGAACCTTACGACTCAGTTCTTCAATATCAATTCCTAAGTTTTGGACATCTCTGCTCGTTGCCAGGACGTAGAAATTCTGACTATGGCTATGATTGAAACTGAAATCCGGATAGTCGTTTAAATAAGGCTTGCCAAAATTCGTCCGTACCACCTGTTGATCACTAACTGGCAATTCAAAAGATTGGGATAAAAGCTGATTGCGCAAAAATGCCACTTCGCGTTTCCGTTCGGCAATCTGGGTTTTGCGGTCTGACAATTGATCACAAGTCAGATCAGAGAGTTGATGCAGATGTATTTGAATCAGCCGAGCCACGTGAATCCATTAAAAAAGATGTCAATTGATTTGAGTGTAAAAGAATTTAAACTTTTATTGGGAAAGAAATTTATTATTTTCTCAAAATAAAAAAGCCCGCTTTACGCAGGCCTTTTATCCAAAAAATTTAAACTATAGAATTAACGTTTAAATTTCTTCTCGGCTTTCTTGAATTTCTGTACATAACGACGTTTACGTGCAGCTGCACGCTCATCCACTTGAGACTTACGACCTTCAAACGGGTTTTCAGAGGTTTTAAATTCGATTTTAATGGGCGTACCTTCAAGCTTGTACACTTTACGGAACACGTTTTCCAGGTAACGGCGATAATCCGCAGGGGTTTTATCCACCTTGTTTCCGTGAATCACGATCGTTGGCGGATTCTGCCCACCCATATGCGCATAACGCATTTTAATACGACGACCCTGAACCATCGGCGGTTGGTGGGCATCTGTCGCATCATTTAAAATCTGGGTGATTTTTGCTGGTGACACTTTCAAACGAGATGAATCATAAGCACGGTGAATCGATGGATAAAGATCACCCACACCCGTTCCATGCAATGCAGAAATCAAATGCACTTTGGCCCATGGAATGAAATCGAAGCGACGCTCTACATCGAGCTTACATTGCTTACGATCATATTCAGTCATGTTATCCCATTTATTGACTGCAATGACCATGGCACGACCCGCTTCAAGTGCATAGCCAATCAAATGCAAGTCCTGCTCAACAATACCATCACGCGCATCAACCACAACAACAATTACGTTAGCATCTTTCATTGCCTGTAAAGTTTTAACGATCGAGAATTTCTCAATCATTTCATCAACTTTACCTTTACGGCGCACCCCGGCAGTATCAATCAGGGTGTATTGACGGCCATCACGCTCGAATGGAATATAAATCGAGTCACGTGTTGTACCCGGCTGGTCAAATGCCACCACACGTTCTTCACCGAGCAAGCGGTTCACCAACGTTGATTTACCTACGTTTGGACGACCAATAATCGCTAAACGCAGACCCGTGTTTTTGTCATGTTCTTCCGGATTTTCATCTTCCGGTACATCGGCAAGTACGTCTTCCAGCATCTGCTGAACACCACGACCATGGCTGGCTGCCACTTGTAGCGGTTCGCCCATACCCAGTTTGTAGAATTCGACCAAGGCAGCTTCAGCATGTACGCCGTCGACCTTGTTGGCCACCAGAAAGACTTTTTTACCTAAAGTACGCAATTCACGGGCAATCTGCTCATCAGATGCCAGCAATCCGGCACGCGCATCAACCACAAAAATGATGATGTCAGCTTCATGAATGGCAGTCTTGGATTGCTCTGCCATATAGGAGTCAATCCCACCTTCATTTTCGCCAATACCGCCGGTATCGACCACAATGAAAGATTTATTTTGATAGGTAGCATCGCCATATTTACGGTCGCGTGTCAGACCTGCGAAGTCTGCCACCAATGCGTCACGGCTCTTGGTAATCTGGTTGAACAGCGTTGATTTTCCGACGTTCGGACGACCAATGAGCGCAATTACGGGTTTCATAGAGTAACCTTTATTCAATATCAGGCGTCAAAGTGGCCTGAACATCAGAAAGCATAGGAAGATATAAGGGGGAAATACCCTAAATAAAAACACGGGGCATTGATTTTTCAATCACCCCGCGTTCACAAAATACGGTTGTGGCTAGTTTAGCATAAGGCTCGTTAAAATTAACGGTTCTGCCAAATGCTTAATGCGCCCTTGCGTGTAGAAACATAAAGCTGGTTGTCGATGACGCGTAAGCTACGCACCTCCCCAGAGGTTTTCGAACGACCAGTAATCTGTCCGGTACGCGGATCAATCAGGTGCAAGACACCATCCAGATCGCCGACTACAAGATCAGTACCCAGCATCACCGGATTACTTAACTTGCGATTCAACAGCTGGTCATTTTCCCAAAGCAGTTGACCCGAGGTAATCTCAAAGGCTTTGATTTTGCCATCGGTTTGCGCCACAAATACGCCATTGCCCACAACTTCTGGACGCTGGATACTGCTGGCATCTTTACTCCAGACCACCTGTTGTGAAGCTAAATCCAGCACAGTCACCTGACCTTGATAACTGGTAGTCACCACAAACTGGCCTGCAACGACCGGTTCCCCGTCAATATCAACCAGACGCTGGATATCAGAACGTCCATCCGACACTGCGACACGACGCTGTAATTTTGGCACACCACTTAAGGCATCCAGTGCATAGATATAAGCATTGGAAGATGCAATCAGTACATTACGGGCATCTAATGCAACCGGTGCAGCCATACCACGCAGGCTGAATTGTACATTAGGTAAGTTATAAGTCCAAACTTGTGCACCCGTCGCAATTTCATGCGCATATACGGTGCCATCATTGCTGACACTAATGACACGACCAGCATGAATTAATGAAGGTGCCAGTAAAGCACCCGTCAATTGCGCAGTCCATTTTTGCTCGCCGGTTTGCTGATCCAGCGCAAACAGTTGGCCTTTCTGGTTGCCAACGACAACAAGACCTTCGGCAGCTTCAACGCCAGAGCTTAAATTGTCTTTGCTGACTTTTTTCTGCCACAGACGCTGTTTGCCTTTAAATGCAGACACTTCGCCTTTCGGATCAATTGCAAAGACCACACCATTATCTGCATCCAGACGTAAACGCAACGGATCAGCAGCATCTGTCGAAGCCACACTGGTAGAAAATACGGGCACCAGTGTTTTGGCTTGGGTCAGTTTTGGAAGTGGATTCGGTTTTACTTCTGGAACTTTATTGGTTTTACCTGCACAGCCAGCCAATGCAAGCGTTAAAACAGTCAAGGCACAGGTAATTTTGTATTTTCTATTCATTCAGCTTCTTCCGCTTGTGTTTCTATAATTGGGCGTTCGATTTCCGGATCATCGACCAATACGCCTACGCTTTCGAGCTTAATTTGTAAAATCTGACGTTCTTCTTTACGTTCGATCAAAGCATCCCATGCACTTTGATATACTTTTTTAGCATTTTCAATATCATTTTTGGCAACATAGATATCGCCACGTGCTTCATCGGCAGTTGCTTTAAATGCAGGCTCAGTGACTGCTTCTAAAGTTTTCAATGCAGCATCATATTTTTTCTGTGCCAGTTGTGCATAGGCCAGACGAAGTTTGACGACCTGAACTAGCCCTTTATCATCTACTTTCGAGTTTTCAACTTTCTGTAGCGCTTTCTCGGCCGCAGCATAATCTTCTTTGTCATAAGCCAGTTTCGCCATCACCAGCTGGGTCTGAATCGCCTGAGCTGAATCAGGTGCTTCCTTGACAATCTTGTCCGCAGCTTCAGACAACTTGGCAAAACCATCACCTTTCGATGCCTGCGCATCATCCATCAACTGCTGAACCTTGGCAGTGTGCATTTGCGACTCTGCCAAGTTTTTCTTCTGCCAATATTCCCATCCAAAAAAGGCAATCAGCGCAATTAAAATCCCGGTAATCATCGAAGAACCATATTTCTTCGTAAAGGATTTTAAGCTTTCAAACTGTTCATCACCACTCATTGCGCTCATGAGATTACCCTTTTCCTAATGTTTTATCGATTATTTTGAAGAAATTTTAGTACTAAAAAATGCAACGAAGTCCGTAAATGGTACATTCGATTGCTCTGCGGTTGCCAGCTCTTTCACAGTAAACGCCTGAGCTTCCAGTTCACGTTCACCCAAAATCGCCGCATACAAAGCACTGGCTTGATCAGCCTTTTTCATTTGCGATTTCATTGAACCTTGTGAGCCTACTTTCAGACGAACCTGACTGCCTGCTGCTTCAAGCTGATCCCGGATCTGCTCTGCAATGACCAAAGCCTTACCTTGAGCAGCCGGTTCAGCCACCAGGAATACTTCACAATCACGTGTCGGGGTATTGTCTTCAACCTGTTCCAGCAGAAGCAACAACCGCTCAATCCCCATGGCAAAACCAACCGCAGGGACAGACTGATCTGCTTTTCCTTTGAGTTGTCCCACCAGACCGTCATAACGGCCACCGGCACATACCGTACCCTGTGAACCCAAATGGGTTGTGGTCCATTCAAAAACAGTTTTGTTGTAATAGTCCAGACCACGTACCAGTTTTTGATTGATCACAAAACTGATGCCTGCATCGGTCAAGTACTGTTGTAGCTGGGTAAAATGCGCCAGCGTTTCTTCACCCATAAAATCATGAAGTTTCGGTGCATTTTCCAAGATGCTTTGTGTTTTGGCATCTTTAGAATCTAGAATACGCAGTGGATTGGTGGTTAAACGACGTTGTGAATCTTCATCCATATCCGCTTTATGCGACTCCAGAAATTCAACCAGTGCCGCACGATATGCTGCACGCTCATCCGACTCACCGAGTGTATTTAACTCAAGCTGAACCTTGTCTGCCACACCCATACGTTTCCACAGACGCGCCGTCATCAGAATCAGTTCTGCATCCATATCTGGCGTTGCCACACCAAAGGTTTCCACACCAAACTGGTGAAACTGACGGTAACGGCCTTTTTGCGGTTTTTCATAACGAAACATGGGTCCGATATACCAGACGCGAGGCGTCGCACCGCGCAGCAGGTTATGCTCCAGCATGGCACGCACACAACCCGCCGTCCCTTCAGGACGCAGCGTCAACGACTCAGGCGGATTACCCTTGTCGAGGAAGGTATACATTTCTTTTTCAACGATATCGGTTGCATCACCGATCGAACGTTTGAACAGATTGGTCTGCTCAACCATAGGCAGACGGATTTGTTGATAGCCATAGGTATCCATCAAACCGGATAGATGCTGTTCAAGACGTCTCCAAGCTGGGGTTTGCGTTGGGAGAATGTCATTAAAACCTTTGATTGCGACGATTGAACTCATGATCTACTCAGGAAAACTTGTACGAATAATTTCTTTAGATTTAGCTTCTTCAAGCTCGGAAACACGTTGACGAACCATGGTTTCGATTTCATCAACCAATTGATTCGTGTCAATTAAATGGCTCTTTTCACCATTACGGTACACAAGTGAACGTGGTGCTGCACCTACGACACCAATATCCGCTTCTTTGGCTTCACCCGGACCATTGACCTTACAGCCAATGACAGACACATCCATTGGGGTACGAATATCTTCTAAACGCTCTTCAAGTTGCTGCATCACTGAAATCACATTAAATTCCTGACGTGAACAGCTTGGGCAGGCAATGAAGTTAATCCCATTGGAGCGCAGACCTAGCGATTTCAGAATATCAAAACCAATTTTAATTTCTTCTTCAGGCTCGGCAGCCAGTGAAATACGCATGGTATCCCCGATGCCTTCCATCAGCAGGCCGCCCAAAGCGATCGCAGATTTAACCGAACCGGTGCGGTAAATACCCGCTTCCGTGACACCTAGATGGAGCGGATTATCAATTTGCTGTGACAGCAAACGATACGCATCCATGGTCAGGAACACATTCGATGCTTTGACTGAAATTTTGAATTCCTGGAAATCCAGACGGTCTAGAATATCGATATGGCGCATCGCAGATTCAAGCAAAGCCTGACCCGTCGGCTCGCCATATTTCTTTTGAATATCTTTTTCCAGGGAGCCGGCATTAACACCGATCCGCATGGAAATATCGTTATGACGTGCTGCGGCCACCACTTCACGGATTTTCGCTTCAGAACCGATATTGCCCGGGTTAATCCGCAGGCAGTCTGCACCCAAATCCGCAACTGCCAAAGCAATTTTATAATCGAAGTGAATATCGGCGACCAAAGGTACATTGACCTGCTTGCGAATTTCACCAAATGCCGCCGCGGCTTCCATGGTAGGCACAGAAACCCGCATGATGTCTGCACCGGCATCTACACAGCGCTGAATCTGTGCAACCGTAGCTGCTACATCACAGGTTTCAGTATTAGTCATCGACTGGATACTGATTGGTGCATCACCACCCACATAAACTGAACCCACACGAATTTTACGTGTTGGACGACGTTTAATTGGATTTACGATCATCGTTCTGCTCTACTCTTGATCTGTTAAGGTGATAAACGGAATTCTGCTTTTCCGTTCACAGTGTAGGGTGACAATGAAATATTTTCATTATTTAAACTGAGTGATACAGCCGATGCATCATCCAGACGAATCTGGAATGGCGCTTCACCATTCAGCTGCAAGCTCGATGCCTGACGACCAGTTGCCAGAACATTACCCGCCGAGTCGACAATATGCACCGAAGTCGGACGGTTAAAATCAAGTTTCAGCTGATCACCGGAAAGTGCGGCACCTGGATCCAGATTCAGAATCTCGACATTAGAAGCGCCTACTCCAGAGACTTCACTGCTATTTTGTGAATTACTGCTCGACCAGTTCTGAATCATGGCAAACAGTGCGCCCAAAATCAGCAACAGTACCAGCGTAATAAAAATGCGCTTTAACCATTTACGATTGCGGTCACGTTTGGAACCTGGCAATTTCCCCATAATTTTAATAGGAGAATTGTTCAAGGCATGATTCGGCAGCAACCCTGTATCATTGGTATAAATTTCATCAAATCGCTGAATAATACTAGACGCATCTACACCCAGAAATTTGGCATAAGTCCGGTAATAACCTTTGATAAAGGTTGCTTCAGGCAAAGACTTATATTCGTCCTGTTCCAGTGCAGTCAGGGTTTTGACCGGGATATTCAGCTCTTTCGCTACATCTTCCAGATTGCGCTGCTGATTGACACGAATCTGGCGCAAGTACTCGCCCGGACGTTGAATATTTCCTAACGCATTTGGAGCTACGCTCGAATGATTCGATGGTGAATTAGGATTTACTTCCATACGGCCTCAGTACTGTACTGTAATTGCAAATAACGTTGGTATTCCTGGCTTTCAGGAAAAAGTGCACGTAACTGGTTGACCAATACCTGCATACCCAACTGATCACCTCCGGCACGCGCAGTGCGAATGCCAATCCAGAGTGCACGGGCACCCTGATTTTTCTGTCCCACACCACGTACAAACTGTTGATACATTTGTGTCGCAGCCGGGAACTGCTGGTTCAAATAAAATATTTCTGCCAACTCTAACATTGAAATATAAGAATCGCGATTGGCTTGTAGCGCCTGTTTGAATGATTTTTCAGCATTCGCTGTATCACCCAGTTTCAGGTAAATCCGTCCCATATTTTCCAATGCACGGAAACGTTGATCATAACCTAAAGTGGCACCAGCAATTTGAAACTGCTCGATTGCATCATTATAGCGTTCAAGCTGATATAAATAAGTGCCGTAATTATTTCGCGCCTGCGCATTTTTCGGATCTGCCGAAATCGCACGCTTGAAATAATGATCTGCTTTTTCGAGATTAAGCTTACTACCTTCCTGTTGCAGTAGCACGCCCATCATCATATTTGCTTGAGAATCACGCGGAGTAGTCTCAAGTGCCTGATCCAGCGCACGTTTGGCTGCATCCAGGTCACCTGTTCTCAGATATTCTACCGCCAATTGGGTACGGACTTTGGTGGCCTTTTCAGGGTCTTTCTGACCCAGATCTGGCGTCTGACACGCGACTAAAACCAAAGACACACATACTGTTGAAATCAAAGCAAACTTTGATGTTAGATTTCTCAACTGGCGACCTCTTATTATCCTTGTGAGCGCATGATCTCATTCGATTGCGCAATTTTCTTTTTCCACTGTTCCGCACGACGGGTACGGTCAGCGACTTGTCCGACTAACTGTCCACACGCGGCATCAATGTCATCACCGCGTGTCTGACGAATCGTACACACAAAACCGGCATCAGACAAAGTTTTTTGGAAAGAAATAATCCGGTTGCGGCTTGAGCGGCCATATGGCGCATGCGGGAACGGATTAAAAGGAATCAAATTAATCTTGCTTGGCAAATTCTTCAACAGCTTAATCATTTGCTGAGCATGTTCAGGATGGTCATTCACGCCATCTAACATCACATATTCAATCGTCACATGTTTACGTGAACTTTCGTTACCATCTTTAGCAATATAGCGCTGACATGCAGCAATCAGCTGCTCAAGCGGATATTTTTTATTGATCGGCACCAGCTCGTTACGCAGTTCATCATTTGGCGCATGCAATGAAATAGCCAGCGCCACGTCAATATCTTTGACCATCTGATCGATTTTCGGTACCACACCAGAAGTCGATAAAGTCACACGACGTTTTGACATGCCGTATGCAAAGTCATCCAGCATAATACGCATTGAATTCAATACTGCATCGTAGTTGAGCAATGGCTCGCCCATGCCCATCATCACCACGTTCGTGACTGAACGTTCACGCTCAAGTACAGGCACATCTTCCATATAGGAATAGTTCGCCATCCAGAGCTGACCGATAATTTCGGCTTGAGTCAAATCACGCTGGAAACCCTGTTTACCGGTTGAGCAGAATGAACAGTCCAGTGCACAGCCCACTTGTGAAGAAATACACAAAGTGCGACGTAAACCACTACGATGTTCTGCCGGAATCAGTACCGTTTCGACGAGGGAACCTTCACCGTCGCCAACACGGAATACCCATTTACGAGTTCCATCTTTGGAATAGTTTTTATGCACCACTTCCGGTGCTTTAATTTCACAAATTTTTTCCAGTTTTTCACGCAGCTTCCCTGAAATATTGGTCATTTCAGTAAAATCAGTCACAAAAAATTGGTGAATCCATTTCATCACCTGCCCGGCACGAAACTTCTTCTCACCCATGTCCTCAAAGAATTTTTCCATTTGCGGACGTGACATGCCAAGTAAATTCACTTTCTCGACAGTATTTGCCTGTGCTGGAGCGGATGGAGTGTGTTGCTGTGGCTCAGAAACTGCTGATACAGCGACTGCTTCAGTACTCATGTGTATTACCTAAACCATGTCTAAAGATGAAAGGAGAAGCTCAATATGTGAGCAAAGAATTATTCAGAGAATAAAAAAACCAGATAAGTATAATAACACTTATCTGGCTTGAATACTGCGAATTAACGAGTACGTGGAGCAATCTCAGTTTGAGCGAAGAAGTAGTTAACTTCACGATCAGCAGATGCTACAGAGTCAGAACCGTGAGCAGCGTTTTCATCAATGCTTACAGCGAAATCTGCACGGATAGTACCAGGAGCAGCTTCTTTAGGATTCGTCGCGCCAAGGATGTCACGGTGAGCAAGAACAGCATTTTCGCCTTCAAGAACTGAAACAACCACTGGACCAGAAGTCATGAATGCAACTAGGTCAGCAAAGAAACCACGTTCTTTGTGCTCAGCATAGAAGCCTTCAGCTTCAGCTTGAGTCAAATGTTTCATTTTAGTTGCAACAATTTGAAGACCAGCTTTCTCGAAACGAGCAAAGATGTCGCCGATGTGGTTTTTAGCAACTGCGTCTGGTTTAACGATAGATAAAGTACGTTCGATAGCCATGATAGGCTCCTTAAGTCAATTGTTGACATGAAAATTTGGCGCATTATACCGAGATAATGCGCATTTTTCTGCTTTTCATCTGTAAAAAAATGCTTTTTTAAGATGAGGGCTTAGCGTGCCTCATCAATCCATGCCATTTGAATCGCTTCAAGCAGACCTTCAGTCGACTTGGTTGGATCATCTTCAAATTCAGGCAAAGCACATACCCAGGCATGTAAATCAGTAAAACGAATCCACTGCGGGTCCACATCTGGATGCGCTTCATAGAGTTCAATCGCGATATCGAGAGTGTCAGTCCAACGTAAACCCATCTCTATTTCTCACCATAATTGCTTTGATGCTGTACTTTAACAAATCTGTGAAAATCTGCGAGCCTTTGCTCCGGCTTTCACTTATTTTTACAGCACAATATTCAGATAAGGTGCGGTCAGGACAATGGCAATTGCCATCATGCCACCCAGAATTGCGCCAACTGCCACATCACTTGGATAATGTAATCCCAACACCATTCGGGACACTGCGACCAGAATCGTAAAAGGCAACATCAGCATGAGTAATAAAGGTGCGACATAACCTAAAACGGTGGTTGCCATGACGGCATGCAAGGTATGTCCCGAAGGAAAACTGAAATGATCCAGTGGATGCTCACCCAAACGGATCACCTGATGCACCTGATAAGGACGTGGCCGTACGGTTTTGATTTTAAGCACCTTGTAAATAATGGTACCAATAGTGCTTCCCAAAATCAGATAAACAATCTGCACGGTATAGATCAAGCCTTGCATGATCCAAACCAATATCAGCATGAAATACCAAAATGCACCATTTCCTAAGCGGCTAATCATTTTAAAAAAAGTGGCAATACGGACTGAATGCGAAAAATGATTCAGATAAACACAGCCTTTCAAATCGATTTCTAAAAATTTAATCTTTACATTCTGGAGTTTCACACTGGTGCTCCTTTCTTGTTTTATATCCTGTATTCCTGTTGCTGTACCAGTGAATACAGTGCCTGTTCAAATTGCCGGACCGGATATTGCCAGCCTACTTTTTCGGCTTTTTTACGTGCTTGCGCACCCATCTGCTGCAATTTTTGCTGATCAGGCAATCCGAGCATCTGCTGGATCAACCCCTGCTGATGTCCAAGTCTACTCAACCATCCCGTTTCACCATGCTGCACATGCAAGTTTGCACAAGCATAATCATAAGCAATCACTGGCAAGCCACTGGCCATCGCTTCCAATACCACATTTCCAAAGGTTTCAACCTGACTGGCAAAACAGAAGACATCTGCACTGGCATACGCCGCTGACAGTTTTTCTCCTGTCAAGCTACCGGTAAAAACAATACTGCCATCCTGATTCAGTTGTTGCAGTCGAGTGCGATCCGGCCCATCTCCAACCACCACCAAACGTATATCTTGCTGACGAACTTGGCGCAGCACAAAATAGGTTTTGATCAGCACGTCAATTTCCTTTTCAGGGGAAAGCCGTCCGACATACAACATCACCCGGGTCTCGTTTGAAACTCCCCAAGCATAGCGCAAATCTGGTGATCGCCACTTTGGTGAAAATGTATCTGGATCGACGCCTCTGCCCACAACTGCCAAGGGACAAGTCACACCAAACTGATTTAAGGCTTGAGCCGTGCCTCGACTCGGAACACAGGTCAAATCAGTATTATTATGAAACCACTTTAAATAGCCTTGAATTGGCTTCAGTAAAAAAGCCAAATCAAAAAATCGACTAAATTCCTGAAATGACGAGTGAAAACCGCTAGAAACCGGAATTTTATGGAATTTTGCAAGCTGTTGAGCTACCAGACCCAAAGGACCTTCGGTCACGACATGGATAATATCGGGTGTAAAAGTTTCAACAGCTTGATGGATTTTTAAAAATTGCGGCCTACCAAACTGCAAATTACTATATTTAGGAATGCAATGCGCTTTAACTAGACATTCGCTATGCGGCTTAAAATCGTTATAGGCTTGTCGTTGTTCCGGACGAATTAATAAAATCTTATGCCCCTGTTTTTGTAATCCTTTACACAGTTGCAATAAAGCATGGGCAACCCCATTGATTTCAGGAGACCAGGTTTCAGTCACAATGGCTATTTTGAGACGAGGACGAGTCAACTCTTCCAAAGGCAGGGTCATTTTTGTTTTTTGCTGTCGCAACTGTTTTAAGTCAAAGCTAATATTTTGAAGTGCAGACATTTTTTTCGATAACGCTGAGGTGCAGGGCTGTTCCATATCACACCTATGTGATTATATTTTAAGCTAAAGTCTAATGCTTATTTATTGCATTTTAATGATATTACCCCCTTCTCTCATTTTATTCGGAAGTTGATGTACTTATAGAGATATCTAATTAACTTGACTAACAATTAAGAGTAAATTAACTCACCTATTCATAACCATAGCTCATGCCTAAAAAATCCAGTCAGAAAGCTTCAAAATCTGGTTAAAGGACTTAAATAGACCAAAATCCAATTCTCTTTTAAGAGCCAACTAAAAGAATTCAGTAGATAAGATCCACATATAAACTGTCTTTATAAACTCCAGCTGGGGTCAAAGCAGAAGGTTGTTCAGCTAGTTGTACCAATACAATAAATTTACTTAGGCTAGTTGCCGGTTGGGATATCGGCATATTCCAACGGGATGAGGTCGCCCCAGAAATATACATTTGTGTTCTTATTTTATGATTGTGCTCATTAACCAAATAACTACTGCCATTAGTGCTGGTTAAGTTTCTAGAATTAAATTGAATAGCATAACTACTATCACACCTTACGATAAAAGAAGTCGCAGCTTGGCTCAGATAAGAGGAGTTCAATTTGAGTTCTGATGCTGTCGATCGATCAATCTGACAACGTTGGGCATGACTTAGACTGGTTAATAATAGAGAGAACACAAGTACAGTAAATTTAAGTTTCATTATTTTTCATCCTTTATTTACAGATAAGCGTAGATAGTCCGCTTTCTTCTTTTTGATTTTCTGTAACCGTCAATTGTGCAAAGCAAGTTTTAGATTCGGTGCTGATGATTTTAATATTGTAAGTATTTGGAATAAGCCCATATAGAGTGACCGTACCGTTCGATGAGATAGGATAAACCTCCCCACCATCATTATCGATATATAACTCTGAACCGGCTGTGAATTTATGATTATTACTATCTACAGGCAAAATCGTGACCTGTTTTGTATTATATATAGGGAAATTAATAATATACCCCCGCTGATCTAAAGCAGTAAGCCTCTTGGTTGCATAAGGAATCTTAGCTTCGACTGGTAATTGATTCTGATCAAAACCAATATCATAATTTACATAAGGAATAATATCATGAACAAAGGTATAGCCTTTCTTATTCGTTTTATCTACTACAGATAAAGACCTTAAAACATCGACATCCTGATAATCTCCCACACTAACAACAGAAAATGCATTATCAACCAACTTGGTAAAATTGAATTTATTATTAAGAAAAACAACCGCACCACGATAGTTTAATTGTGATTCAGACTCATTATCTCCCTCTATATGATAAAAACCTAAATCCCCAACATCTGTTTTCAATCGCCCATTGAAATTATATAGTGTTTCATCTTCGAGTCTATTTACACCTGTTTCATAGTCAAATCCAACCTGATTAGGATTACTTTTTACAAATTGCAATTTAGTTCTTTCATCTGTTGAATGACTAAAATAAACTGCTTTATCATCATCAAAACTATAGTTAAGTGATAAGACAACTCCAGAATCCCGATCATCACCAAATGAGCTAAAATAACTCAAACCTAGGCTTCCCTTCCTACCTAGCCGACGATTAAACCCTAAATTTAAAGTTTTACGATCATTTTGAAAAAATGAAGGAATCTCATCTTCCACGCGCATTTCTTGCTGATGAAAACTCTGGGCAGCATAATTCAAATAAATATTATGCAAGAGAGGAATATTGCTCATTCCCCCATAAATTAAATATTCATACTTAGGATAACTATAAAAATTATCCAGGTCATCACCTAAATATTTAAAATCTCTTTCTGTATATTTCGCACTTGCACCAAGTGAAACTCTTCCGAAATCCTTTGCAGCAGATAATCCATATGAATAATTAAAATTATTAAGTTCATCGTGTGAAGCTTGAACTACACTATCCAAAACCAAATAATGACTAATAGCTTGAGTCCATAGAAAGCCTAAATTTTGCAAGTCTTCGCTATAAGAAAAATTAGAACCAAGTGTTGTCCAATTAGATACCCCATAACGATAATAAAGGTTAGAGAAAAAATTACGATAGTCATTACTTTCTATATTATAGTTATAACGCAACTTTCCTAATGAAACATTATATTCACTAAGATCAGATCTTAATAGCCGATTCGTCACCAGAATAGGAAAACTTTGTACACTCCTATTCCCTAATACATCTTCAACAATAATTTGTGCATTTCCTGCCTGTTGAATTTGTGCACCAGTTTGAAGATTGAAATCACCAGGACTGACTCTTTGGCTATATATACTTACCCCATTAATATACAAATCAACTGTAGAAGGAACACGCGCACTTCCCTGTAAGATTGGAGTATTCCAATAAATAAAATTTGGTCGCTCAGTAAAATTAGTCCCCCAGTTTAAACCGGCAAAACGTAAAGAATTAATTAATGGATTATATACTGTAGTTGTATCTCCTAAAGTAAGCTGAGTCATACTTTTAGGAAATTCAAACTCAATACTAGTACTGAGTCGAGTAAAATACTCATTCAAAGGATGATTATAATATGCTATTGAGTTCTTAAAAATCCAATAGTCTTTAAAGACACCCAGATCTGTCAGGCCGTTATATAAAGAATTCGTTTCTCTGTCTATTTTTGAATTTAAATAGGTAAAATCATAATTTACGAAACCTCCAAAACTGGCTCTCTCTGGCATAGTCTGCAACTGGGAGATCTGTGTACTTGATTTAAACAGCTGGGTAGGTATGGTGAGATTAATTGTTTGCTTAGAGGCATCGAAATTAGATTGAATATTCCGGTCCGAAATAAGACAAAACTCATCCCGAGAAGCCATTTTTGATAATTTAGATATATCAATATCTCGTTCCGACAATATATTGCACTCTATGTAAAAATTATCATCACTTTTTATTAAAATAATATCTATATTATGATCAAGCTCGTTTATCCAAAGATTAGCAAAAAATTCATCATCAGGATTCTGGTTAGCATTAGCATTACATAAGAATAAAATATTAACTAGAATAATTATTTTTCTATTTAACTGCATAATATAATCCTTAATTATAATTTTAATCCATAAGCTTTAACTCTATTTCCTTGTGCGACTTATCTGTCATTACTTTAACAAAATAATTACGAGGATTATTTATTTTAACGCCTTCCAACTCATAAAAAATACTCTTATCTTTAAGTGCATATTTCATATTATTACTAGTAAAAACTTCTTTCTTATTAGAATCTAAAATTTGTAACTTTGAAATTTGAATATGAGATTCTGCTTTATTTTTAACTATAAGCTTATCATTCTCAATATTAAAATTTAATTTTAAGTTATCTTGCTTTCCAATAAATAATGGCAGGTTAAAATTCATCAAGAAAGTAATAGATGATTCTTTTACAGGTTGAGGTAATTCCTCAATTACAATGCGCCAGGTACCCTCTTCCCGACCATCCAATATAGATACTATTGGACGATTAAAACCAACACGTATAACTTGTTTCCCATTAGGTTTTAAAATAAAATTTCTTGGATTAATTATAAGAGTATCATCCTTCTCCAACACATCTTCACCTTTATCATTTTGATCCCATTTAAATGCTTTCACCTCAAATATCTTTTTTTCTACTTCATTTATAGACTCTAAAGTAAATGTTGTTGTTTTTTGTTTTTTATCATTAAATATATACATTTGCACTGGATCAATTGCAACATCCGCCTTCCCGCCAGAAAAATAAAAAAAAGATAAAAAAAATAATATAGTTGTTTTTCTCATATTATAATTTTCCATTTAAAAGTATAATGAGGCAACCTAACCCAACATAAATATCAGGTTAGGTTGATTAAATAAATTAGTAGTAAGCTTTAATTAGATAGCGATCGGTATAATTACCTGCTAACTGTGTAGCATCAACTGCAGTATTGGTAACTGCAAGTGTATAATTATCAACTGCTTGACCAGCATGATTTGAATTACCAAATGGAACAGCACCTGCAGCACCTTGTTTAGTCGTCACAATTGTTGTAGCAATTGTTTTAGATGCATCTGTTTCATGTTTAACAAACGTAGTATTATTAGCACCGGCATTTGCAGTTTGTAAATTTAGAACATAAGGGGTATTTGTTGTAATTGAATAATTTGTAGTTTGGGTTCCACCAGCAGCAGATAATACTATTGCATTTCCACCAGTTAAAACACATTTCTTATTAATTTTAAGTGAAATTGGAATTTCTTTTTCACAGCCTAAAGTATTACATTTACTCCAGTCAATTGGTGGTTTAGGAGGATGATAACCACCTCGAGCTGCGTCATCTTCTGCAAAAGATGCGGTAGAACAAGCACCAAGAACTAATGCCGCTAATGCCGATTGTGTAATTTTGTTCATGATTTTCTCCATTTCTTTTTAATAAAAGAATATGTATATGTAGTTATTTTAACGATTACGCTTTAACTCTTATTATTATGAGTAAAGTTAAGTAACCGTTAACTTATCTTATTATCTTTGACCTAAAAATATGCAAAAGTTTATTATTCACAATACTACTCTCTATTTTTGGTTTTTTATTTGTTTTAAAAAATTTAATCCTATACTTATAAAAGGTTAAGACAAAAAATAAATTGATACAATTTAAAAATATTTCTAACTATGTCAAATAAAAAGAATAAAATAATCTTTAAATTTTATAAAAAACAATTAAACCACTAATTTTATTATTTTTTTATAATTTACCTTAACTTACAAAAAAATAAAACAAAGTTACGAAATTTACAAATAGTTGTAAATTATGCAACTTTATTTAAGAAATGTGTGATTTTGTCGAAACTTTTGCTTTCTTTTTCACACATCAAGACTTTTCTTAGCTATGAAAAACTTTCTAAAAAGCAATAATTAATATAAATTAACTAAAAAAACAATATGTTAATATACAATAGACTTCTTGCGTTAGTCAAAATTTAAACAGCCCAAAGCTACATTTTATAAGGTTTTAGCCAATTCGAAAATTAGGTAAAACGATACTTTCGCAAGAGGTCTAATAATCTTCTTTCATAAATAAAAATTGAACACTATTTTGCTTAATATTCGTCCTCTAATTTTCTTGGCATTCGTGCCTAATTTATGAATGAAACACATCGATTCAAAAAGTTTTCAGAAACACAGTTTAAGCGATATACAGGCATATCATGGTCAACTTTTTATTTAATGGTTGATCAATTGAAGAAACATGTTTTAACTCAAGGCAGACCGCCCAAGTTAAGTATTAAGGATCAGATTCTGCTCTGTCTAAGCTATTGGCGAGAATACCGAACCTTATTTCACGTTACTACGAGTTACGGAGTTTCAGAGCCAACAGCCTCAAGAATTGTAGGTCATGTCGAAGATTGGCTGATCAAGGCTGAACTAATACAATTTATAAAAGAACTCTAATATATGAACCGCTACCACAATTGCAGCTATTTAATCTAAATCAACTGAATTAATAATTTTTCTTTTTAAAGACCATGTTTCTGTATCAACTAAAACAGTGAATAATTCAATATTATTATTCCGACTAAATTCTTTTAACTGTAAAATTTTAGGAACTTTATAACCATCGATTAAATTATCATACTTCCTTCTTTGATCACGATAACTATTTTCCCCAAGATATATCTCAACAAATGCATCTGATGGGATGCTTTTTAAGAATATACTTCTTGAACCAATATATTTTCTTTCCCACTGCTCTCCATCCAACTCAAATCTCTTATCTTCCTTTGAATGATAAGAATGGTATTCCTCACTCCCCAAACATTTCACTACCCTAACCTCCTCTTCATACGCCCAACATAATTGCTTATAAAGAACAGCATGTTTTAGTAATCTCTCATGAGATTTCCACCATATATGATGCTTACTTCCAATTTGCATTAATTGCACGGCATCTATTGAATTAATATGTTGTGGCACTGTATTCACATAAATTATCTCTCCTCTCTGAGCAGGTATCGTATAATTTTCAAAACTTTCTAAACCTGCCTTCTCTGTATCAATCCCGATCACCATTCCTTTATGACTATCTGCATAATGAGACCACATTAAAGGATTTAAGTAAGGGGGCTCGAGTTAAAGACAATACTGCATATTTATTGATAAACCGACTTCTTACAGCTTGCGTTTCTACACCAACATTTACCGTTTCCCCCATTAAAGCTAAAGCCGTCACCTCAAATGGATCATTAAAATCGCGCGTCAAAGAAAAGCCTAAAGCACTTGTTTCTAATATTTTTAAACCAGCATCAAAGCCAACATATTTATATAAAATCATTATTCTTATCCACGCGGATTCAAATCCCAAGTGCGACACATTTGTAGTTAGTTGAAAAAGTTAGGTGTATTAGAATCATTAGACTTTTTCAACTCGCAATTGG
>NZ_JAMXXS010000020.1:0-55182 GCF_024129595.1 Acinetobacter lwoffii
GCCAGTGTTGATCTGTCAGCATGGTACGAGGCATAGCGAATAGTAAAATTGGGTTTGGCGATTTGATTTTACTACTTCGCTATTTTTTTAAACTAAAAGTGTCAACACACCCTAAAATTGCACTTCTTTCTTTAAGCTGCCTGAGTTCTGACATTTTTAATGCTGGCAATATTTCTCTACTTTTAAAGCGGGAACTTCTGGCCTATAGTGCCCTCAATTTGAACATTATCCTCATTCCTCATTTCAATTCTTCCGGTATGAATACAAGGTTAGCCCTATGCACACGCCCCTCGATATTAGTCAAAATAAGCCCTTATTATGGCTGATGGCGATTGCATGCGGTTTATGTGCCGGCGCAAACTATTATTGCCAACCACTGATTTCATCAATTCAGCAGTATTATCAGGTGCCTGAATCACAAGTGGCGCTTACCGTCACTTTTGCTCAAATCTCTTATGCCTTGGGCCTGCTGTTTATTGTGCCTTTGGGGGACATGTTGAATAAAACCAAACTGATCCCCTTTCTTATGTTAGGTGCGGCAGCAGGTTTATTTATTTGTGCCAGTGCGGTAAATCTCCCAATGCTCTGGGTCGGTACTATCATTGCCGGACTGTTTTCCGTGGCTGCACAGATTCTGATTCCCTTGGCCACCATGGCGGTCAAACCGGAAAAAACTGGAGAAGTGGTGGGCTTCCTGATGAGCGGATTATTGGTTGGTATTCTGCTCTCAACCAGTATTGCCGGATTATTTTCCGACCTGTTTCACTGGAAAATGATTTATATCGTCAGTGGCATAAGCATGCTGGCCTTAAGTTTTTATTTGAGAGAAAAACTACCGAGCCTACCACGTCTGAGAATCAGCTATACAGCGATTTTTAAATCTATGGGGATATTACTCAAGCAGGAACCACGTCTGGTATTGCGTTCACTGACAGGCGCCTGTGCTTTTGCTGCCATGAGTATGTTGTTCTCCACCATCGCTCTGCTGTTGACGCAGGAACCTTTTCAGCTTTCTGATGTCATGGTCGGACTGGTCACGCTGGTGGGTGTATTTGGCGCACTTTCCACGCAGTTCATTGGCAAATGGGCCGATCGTGGCCATATCAAAACACTGAGCCGGATCGGTTGTTCTATCCTGATGGGAAGCTGGCTGTTTTTATATTTTGGTGCAGTGTCTTTGCTGAGTTATATTTTGGGTTATGGGCTGATAAATCTTGGGCTCGCAATTACCCATAGCTGTAACCAGAACGTAATTTTCCGCCTGCGCCCGGATGCCAAATCACGGGTCAATTCACTGTATATGACCTTGTATTTTATTGGCGGTGCCTGTGGTTCGGCCTTAGGGGTTTATGCCTGGCATCACGGTGGCTGGAGCATGACCTGTATGGCAGGACTCGGACTGGCTCTGTGTGCCAGCCTATTCGCCCTGCTGGATCAATGGCATCAGGCCAGAACAACTGCATAAGTATTTTGGCTATATTTAGCTGACTTGCGCCGCCGGATAATAAGGCTTATTCAGATCAAGAGTTTGTGAATTTTCCAATAAAATACAGATAAAAACCGGCAATAAGGCTGCCAGAATTCGGCAGCTCTCCTCTAATGATTTATAATTCAGCGAACTGTGATACGTGGCGCCACCCTGCATTATCTGATGGTGCAAGGTAGATAAACGCTGAAATATCCCAGCTAGAATTTCAACAGAATTTCGTTCTTTTAAAGCATTCTTTATATTCTGTTTCTGTGTTTGCAGGTCAGCTTGACAGCTTTCCAGACTAATTTTCTGATGGCGATAATCCCAAAAGCTTTGCTCCACATAGGGATTGGTCAAGAGTGAGCAGATCGGCTGGTTGTATTTTTCCCAGAGAATATGATTAATTTTCTGATCCAGATCCTTTTGGCAGAGCATTTCCAGAAACTGCTGCAGCTTGTTCTGCTCTTGAACCAGATCACTCTCATCTGCATAAATCGCCTGAAAGCTGATCCACAGGCTGATAAACTTAAAATCCAGATCTTGATCCAGGTCTAGCGATTTTTTAAACCAGCCTAAGCCCCGATGAATTCTTAAATTAAAATGTGCCGAATTTTTTGCTTTATGGCTTTTATAAATTTCCTCCAATAACAACATGATTATTCTCCTTATTTCTAGCGTTTTTATCTTCATCTTTCTCCTATCAAAATATACCATTCCAACTTGACTGGGAATTCTAATTTTATTTCTTGTTTCATTCCCTGGATTTACTGGCTTGGTTTAAGTTCGCCGGGTGGTTTTTCTGATTTTATGCTAGTATTACGCCCTCTTTTTGCGACGTCAGCCGATCCGGTTTTAGCCAAAAACCAATAGCTGAGTGATCGCATGGATTGCTTCTTCTTTCTTCCATTTCGTTAAAGCGTGATTTTGAATGACTGATCTGACCACCATTGAAAATAAACTTCAACCACGAATCAGTGTTGCGCCGATGATGGACTAGACAACATTTAAAAATTTATTCTTATTATCAGTGGTTTAATTAAATAATAAAAAGCACGGTGCAAATACGGTGCAAAATAACTATCGGTCCTATTATTTAGAGGACTCCATTTTTTCCTGAACAGCTCTATAAGTCTTCAAAAATATTTTTGGCAACTCTACATAACTCATCATTGCACCATTTGGTTCTTGAAAACCTAATGCTTCTGAAAAACGCTCACGCCAAAATATTTCCAAATCTCCACGTTGATAAAGTTTTGGTGGATGCATGTCAGGATCTAATAGTTTAAAAAACAGTTGAAATAATTCTTCGGTATGCATGACAGATCTCCAATAATAGTACAGAAAATATATCAGATGTAGAGATCACACACATATATATGACAGCAATGGCCAAAGTTTGGAAAAGGCTTTTTTAATGTGATTTTGATGATTTTGAAAATTTCAGGTGAGAAAAAAAAGAGGTTAGAAAAGTTAGAAAATTATAAAACAGTATTCAAATATATGATTTATATAGATTAATTACAATTTTAAAAAGGTTAGAAAATGGTTAGATTATGGTTAGTTCTAACCTCTAATTTTGGTTAGAAGTTCTAACCTTTTATATTATTGTTTTATATAAATATTTTAACTTTTATAACTTTTTTCTAACCACATCTAACCTTTATATGGTTAGAAATTTAATTATTAAATATCAGATACTTGAATATTAAAAACCTTTCATTTTACTGTTTCTAACCTTTTTTAAGCACTATTGATTGAGTTGAAGGAACTTTTGATAAATCGCAAGTTGTAGGCATTCATAGAATCCCTGTTGAATTCTGTAGAACTGAATTTTGAGCATTCGGCTGTGTCATGCACCAGTACTGCTGTGGCTTAGACACCCATCGGTCAGGGTCACAAATCTGTTGAATATTCGACACATTTACTGGGCAGGTGAGGTGGGGGGTCAACCGCCCGGCTTGAACCGGATTCTGTGGTTTTAGAAACTTTGGCCAAAAAAAAGCCCTCACACCTGGAGGACTTTTATTTTAGTGAAAATACTGTGATTAGCTTTGCTTATCGGGCTTCACTTGCTGTGGCCATGCCTGGTCTAATCGTTCTGCATCAATTGCGTGTTCATCAGCTGACTTTGCGATTGCTCCACCACGGACTGCCATTGTCTCGAGTACGGAATTGCAGGTCTTGGCGTATTCAATGAGGGCTTGATTGGAACCTGTGGACAGACGTTTGTCTGTATCACTGATCTGCTTTGACAACCGGTCAACAGCCAAAGCACTGTCACTGGCAGCAGCCAACGCAACTTGTAAGTTTTTATTTGCATTTTGTTCTGACTCCAATAATTGGTGGGCCCATACTTTTTCCGTTTCAAGTGAAGCTGCGGCAGATTCAAATCTAGCAAGATCACGTTGTGTTTCAGCTAAAGTTTTTTGTGATTCGAGTAAATCAATTTGATGTGACTTACTTGTGCAGCTGATGACTGAAAATGCCAAAGCGATGGCCAAGGCAGCCATCACGATGAATTTCCAATTTTTAATTGCCAAAGCAATATTCATTATTGTTTTTCCTGTTTGAATTGAAGTTGATGAAACTCTTTGAAGCGGATGATCTGATCACCTGCCCATTCGTTCACTGTGTTAGCAAATAAGTTTTGAAGTGGGACAATTTCGGAATACCAATAGGCTTCACGTGCTTCACTGATGGATCCGAAGCCACCTGCATTGGATGGAATGATTCCGAGTAATTGTGGTGGGGTTCGTTGCGATGCAAGAACATCATCACGTGTGACATTTTTAATATTTAAGAATTCATCTTTGGCAGCCAATTCACTGATTGGAATCAGTTGTAAGCCATCCTTTTTTCCACCAGGTGCATGAAGGAATAAATTGCGGAAATTACCTGGACCACGTGAATCTTTCATGGCTTGTTTCAGACCTTCCACGTCATCATCATCAATTCCTGAATCGGTCATGTATAAGATGAAGCCGGCATGAGATCCGTTGTTATAATATTTGCGACGGAATAAAGTTGCTGATTCATTGAGCCAAACGGATTGAAGTGCAGCGATATATTCAGGCGTTCCATAAATTTCTTGATCGACATCAATGCCTTTAATATGGCAAACGGTACCAGGTTTAAAAATATGTTCTTCAAAACCATTGAGTAGCTGTAAAAATTCCGTTGGATCTTTCATGCGTCTGGTGTACTTGGCCATGAGTCCATCATAGTGGTGTGGCTCATTCAATCGATTATCGATCCGCTGTAAATAGCCATTACCAAAGACCAAATAGTCGAAAGCAATGCGTTCAAACTCAGATGAACTGATCAATTTATTGGGCGTGAATGACGACACCAGTTGATTCTTTTTATAAAAAACTGCAGTCGACAAATAAGGCATTGCCTTAAAAGATTTTGCCAAAGCATTCATACTGATGTGGGGTTCGTAATAATTGCCACACAGCCATGTTTCATAGAACTGTGATAAGTCACGGCCATTCATCACCGGTTCTGCATCACCGAACGTAAATGCCTGCACTTTGCTGTCGGACATTAGTAAATCTCCATAGAGGATTTTTTAGATTTTGTTTGGTCATCAAGGGTTAAAGGTTCATTTGCGAACGCATGGAAAATGGCAAAAGCCAAATCTGCATGACCGATGTTTTCTGCACGTGATGCTTCAAATGTCATTTGTCTTTGTGAAGCAGTCAGTGTTTTTCGAATGGCCATAATTGACATGGCCACGTCAGTGGATCCGGCATCAAATTCAAAACGACCTTTGTTGATCACATCCATTGCTTTCATGACCAATTGTGTTTTGACATCGACGCTGTAATTGAAGGTCGTTAAATTTGGAAAGAACTCAAGGACCAGTTGAGCAACACCGGTACCCATACCTGACTTGTCTAAGCCGATATATTTGACGTTATATTTGGTTGTTAATTTTTTGATGTATTGCGCTTGGCTGGCAAAGTCCATGCCTTTGAACTGATGATGTTCAAGCAAACGGAATTTTGGATAATCTGGTTCAGGTGGCGCAATGACCACAAGCCCTGCACTATCTCCACTTTCTGCTGGGTCATATCCGATCCATACCGGTTTATTGCCAAATGGACGAAGTGCCAACGGTTTAAAATCTTTGGACCATACTTCCCATGAATCGACCATACATGGCTGAATGATGGATAGTGGAAATACACTGTGACCATCATCAACGAATTCACACATATAAAGATTGGCAAATTCTTCAGGACTGTTTTCGGCAATCAATTCATCAATATCGAATAGATCACAGCCTTGGCGTTCAGCATCTTGAATATTGACAATATGTCGCCACATTTTGTCGCCACATAAAGCACCGTCTCTTAAATTTGCATGACTGGTGTCAATCTCAACTCGATTTTCTTTGGTACGACCTTTATTGAAAGCATCCCCTGTCCAAAAGGCATACGCTTCATGCGTTTTACTTGAAGGTGTAGAAAAATAAGTTTTTTTATACTGCTTTTGGGCAGCCATTGCCGATGCTACTTTTTTCAGTGTGGCAAAGCCATGCACCCAAAAGAATTCGTCAAAATACAAATCACCGTGATAAGACTGTGCTGTCTTGGCATTGGTACCTAAGAAAATCAGCTGAACGGTATTACCGCATGGCAATGTGATTGAAATCGGATCGCCTTGCAGATCCACTTCAATGGATTGCATGACAAAGTTTTTGATGTAAGTTTTAAAGCCATGTGCCTGGGCTTTGGATGCAGACAAGAAAATCTGATTTCGACCAGTGGTGACAGCTTTGATCAATGCTTCACGTGCAAAATAGAAAGTCGCACCAACCTGACGTGATTTTAATAAGGCACGATTTCGCTGTTCACGCGCACGGTACCACACCTTTTGATACTCAAATAAACCTTCATCAAAGTCTTCAAGAAGTTTTTCAACCTGTTCTTCAGTCAGTGCATTTGGCTGTTTAGGTTTACGTGGTCCAGCACTTCTATTTTTAAGTTTTGGATTCAGATCGGTTTCGTTGCCACCGTCAGAATATTTATCAATGCGTGCCATGCGCTCCAATTGGCGCATGAGCAAATCAATTTCCTTGTAATCACCAGGTGTTTTTTTCTCAAGAATAATCAGTTTGATCAATTGAGCAGTTAAAGCTTCACCGACTCGACCTGCAGGTGCATCTTTGTCCCATTCATCGCGTGTTTTCCAAGCGTGAACATTTTTATCAGGCTCGTCGATGTAATCTGCAATCGAGCTGATACGCCACCCCATCCAATACAAAAATTTTGCTAGAAGGCGTTTGTCGAAGTTTAGATTTTTAGGTGTATCAAGTGCTTTATCCATTGGCTCATTAAGCCAACGCTATAACATTTATTCATTGTGGCTACTTTGTAAAACCCACTTAATACAAGCCTTTTGCATTGAATGTTTATGCCGTTCTTCCGATTCTGCTAACTACTTTAAATAGATTTTATCTATCGACATAGACACAGGATTCAGAAATGAAGAAATCCAAATTTTTCCGTGTTGCTGTTGCTGGATCCACGACTGATGGTCGAGTGATTGAAGCGACATGGATTCAACAAATGGCTGACAGCTACGATCCAAATACATACACAGCTTTAGGCAATCTTGAGCACTACCGTGGTTTTTCACCAAGTTCTGAATTTGGCACGTATGCAAAGGTCACTGCCCTAAAAGCTGAAGAAGTAGAAATCAACGGCACCAAAAAACTTGCTTTATTTGCCCAAGTCGATGCTTTCGATCAATTAATCGAACTTCACAATGCAGGTCAGAAATTATTTACTTCAATTGAAGTCAATCCAAATTTTGCTGATACCGGTAAAGCATATTTAGTCGGTCTTGCATTCACTGATACCCCTGCTTCATTAGGTACTCAAATCATGGAATTTGCTGCTAAACAGCCTGAAGCAAACCCATTTGTGGGTCGTAAACAAGATGCAGCCAATTTGTTTACTGCAGCTGAAGAAGCATCAATCGAATTCGAAGAATCTGAATCACCAGGTCTCTTCAAAAAGTTCATGGATTTGCTGAAGCCAAAACTAGAAGAAAAAGACAATAAAGATAACGGCAAATTCACGGAAATTAATCAGTGTCTTGAAGAAGTTGCAAAAACCTTTAACGACACTCAGACCAAGTTGCAAAAGGTAGAAGCTGAGTTTTCGGAACTTAAAACCAAGAATTCTAAATTGGAACAAGACTTCACTGATCTTAAAGCCAAATTAGAAGGCGAAGAAAACCCAGGTACACCACCTGCACCTGAAAACACTGGCAACTTCTCTGAACAAATCGAGTGCTAATAGTTTAATCACTGTTAGCAGTCCATAAATATTGCTTATAAGCGAGAAAAAAATGCGTAACGATACACGTAAAAAATTCAATCATAGTTTGGCAAAAGTTGCTGAACTGAACGGTGTTGAATCTGCTCAGGTGCAATTCACAGTCGCACCAGCACCAGCACAAAAAATGGAAGAAAAAATTCAGGCTTCAAGCGAATTTCTTCAAAAAATTAATATCATTCCTGTTGATGCACAAACTGGTGAAGCCATCGGTTTATCTGTCAACTCAACAATTGCAGGTCGCACCGACACATCAGGCGATGGCGAACGTAATCCAACGGATCCAACTGGTTTCGGTGTAGACAAGTACGAATGTAAGCAGACAAATTTTGATGTCGCGATTCCATATGCAAAACTTGATGCTTGGGCACCATTTGCTGACTTCCATCAACGTTGGACCAATGCGGTTGCAAAAGCTATTGGTTTAGACCGTATTATGATTGGTTTCAATGGTACCTCTGCTGCTGCAACCACTAACCGCTCTACAAATCCAAAACTGCAAGACGTGAACATTGGTTGGTTGGAAAAAATTCGTCTTAACGCAGCTGAACGTGTAATGACTGGAAAAGTTATCGGTGCTACTGGTGACTATAAAAATCTAGATGCTTTGGTGGTCGATGCCGTCAATGAATTAATTGACGAAGTTCACCAAGATGATACGGATCTGGTCGTAATTTGTGGTCGTTCACTTTTGGCAGACAAAAACTTCCCAATGGTGAATGATGCATCTGACAATACCAATGTATTGGCTGGTCAAGTGCTATTAAGCCAAAAACAAATTGGTGGCTTACCTGCAGCACGTGTACCGCATTTCCCTGACAATGCACTTTTAATTACGTCTTTTGACAACCTGTCAATCTACTATCAAAAAGATGCAAAACGTCGTTACATCCAAGAAAAACCAAGCAAAAACCGCATTGAAGATTATCAATCTTCAAATGAAGCGTATGTGATTGAAGCATACGAAAAAGTTGCATTGGTTGAAGGCATCACAATCGAATAATAGGTGATTTATGTTGAGTCCAGCTCGACGACATCGCCTTCAGGCTTTGGCAGCGAAAGAAGCTGCCAAGGCTGATGAATTTGGTGGTGTACGTCCAGACGCAAGCGTCTACCAATTACAACTGACCGAACTCAAAAACGATATTCATGTTTTACGTTCAATTCAGTCACAAGAAAAACGTGCTGAAGCGAAAAAAGAACTGATTCCAAAGCACATGCCTTATGTGTTGGGTATTGTTCAGTCAGGCGCAAAAGTTGAACAGGATGAAGTCATTACCACCATCATGCTGTGGTGCTTTGACTGTGGTCTATTCAATCAAGGTTTAAGTCTTGCTGAATATGCTTTAGAGCAAAACCTAAAAATGCCTGATTCGTTTAGTCGCAATACTGCCACTGTCGTTGTTGAAGAAATTGGCAATGCAGCACGTATTGCACACAAGGCAGGTGAAGATTTCAGTCTTGAAACTTTAGAAAAAGCATTTGAGCTGACTTCTGAACATGACATGCCTGATGAAGTACGTGCAAAACTTTATGTTGGTTTAGGTCGTTCTAGCCTTAAAAATGAAAATTACAAGGCTTCCGTTTTTTACTTTGAAACGGCTTTAAAACTGCATGAAAACTGTGGTTGTAAACAAGAACTACAAAAAGCTGAAAAGCTTTTGAAAGAACAAATCAAACCGATCAATGCAGAACCATTGCTCAATGAAGATGGAAAACCTGTTTTGAATGAACAAGGTCAACCAATGCTTGTTGGTCAAATTGGTCATCAATCGGTTTAAAGAGTGCCCCGCGCCAACCGAGGGGCAGAATTGACGCTGTAATGACATTTTTATGCGTAATTACAAACTCAATTCTCCACCCCTCAACTATTTGAGAATGACAATGACCGGACTAATTGCAAACGGCAACCGCAACAATGAAGAAGTTGTCATCACCAGTGATTCATTTTTCCCTGGCATATCGAGCAAAGCCATTCGTGAAGCATTGCGCTTTGATGGAAGTATCACTGATCAGCGTTTAATTCCAGCAATTGAATCAGCCATCATTGAAGTCAATGATCAGCTCGAATCCCTGACATCAAAAGCAGCATCACTTGCTGAAATCAGTTCAAAAACCATCACCACTAAAGGTGTGGAAAAGCCCATCACTGAAGTTCTGTATTTCCGTGCCGTGGCAGCAGCTGTTGGTGCTGAACTGACTGAAAAATACCGGGCTTATGACACCAACAACAATGGTGGCCAAAAAGCGGATGACCTTACCCCAACAATTGATGACTATCGTCGTGATCTGCGCTTTGCCATTCGTGATTTAAAAAAAATTCGTCGTTTGAATGTGGAGCTGGTTTAAATGAAAACTGTTTATGCCCTTCAGAATGACACGGTTGACGCAATTTGTTGGCGCAACTATGGACGTTCATCTGGTGTGGTTGAAGCAGTACTTGAAGCAAATCCACACTTGTCTGAATTTGGTCCATTTCTCCCGATGGGGACAAAGGTTCAGTTACCAGAACTTCAAACACAACAAAATAAAACGCAAAGCATTCAGCTTTGGGACTGAGAACAAAAAATATGGCTGAACCAACCACATCAACGACTGTCGCAATTACCGCTTCTGCCGGCTTGGTATCACTCCTTCCATTCGTGAATGGTGATGCACTGTTTGGTGCAGTAATTGGTGCAGCATTTTTGGCATATACCCAAGTGTCACTGAGCTATGGAAAACGTATTTTTTCGCTCATGTTGTCCGTTGCTTTGGGCTATGCCTTAGCCCCTGAAATTTCAAACCGAACTGGTGTGAACAGTCACACGGTCATTGCTTGCTTTACCAGCATGTTTGCTTTGCCTGTCTTGGTGAAGGTCATGAAATGGGTGAATAAGTCGACATTGACTGAAATATTCAATACCACTTCAAAATTCTTTTCTGCCCTGTCCAACACTTTTGGAAAGGAGAATAAAAAATGATGCAACTCATGTTGTCGCCATTGGCACAAACAATTTTTTCCATCGTTGCCGTGCTGTGCTATGTGGCATGTGCATTCCGTATTTTATGTTTTGATCGTTTGCACCTGCAAAAATGTTCGTTTCGACTATTTGCAGTTGTTCTGATCGGTGCATTCCTTGCACAAAGCATTCATATCATTTTCATTAAAGATCCGGTCACGATTTGGGATGCCATTCTCGCGGTGTTCTTAGTGGTCTTTATTTTTCGAAGTAAAGGCAATGTCGTTTCAATGCTAAGGAGCACACCATGAGCATTTTAAAATTAGGTTCAAAAGGTTCAGCCGTCACTGAATTGCAAAAACTGCTGATTAAAAATGGCATGACTGGACGCAATAAAAAACCAATCAGCATTGATGGCGATTTTGGTGAAAATACTGAATATGCAGTGATTCAATTCCAGAAAAAGCAGAATCTTAAAGTTGATGGATTGGTCGGTGACTACACACTAAAAGCCCTACGTGGTGAATGCACCAGTAAACTTTTAAAAGAAAGTGATTTAGTCGAAGGTGCCAAACGTTTGGGTGTGCCTGTCATCGTAATCAAAGCCATTGCTGAAGTTGAAACGCTAGGTGAAGGTTATTTGCCAAATGGTAAGCCTAAAATTCTGTTTGAACGTCATCGCATGTATTTCTATTTGAATCAGAAATTCGGCAAAACCAAAGCCAATGCACTCATGGCTAAACATCCGAATATTGTGAATACCAAAACAGGTGGTTATCACGGTGGATCTGCTGAGTACACACGTTTAAGTCAAGCCAAACAGCTTGATGAATCATGCGCATTACAGTCTGCATCATGGGGACGTTTTCAACTGATGGGTGAAAACTGGAAAGACCTAGGTTATGCATCTGTTCAGGAATTTGTGGCACAGCATGAACAAAGTGAAAGCCTTCAGTTTGAAGCATTCCTTCGCTACTGTGAAACCAAGTCTGGTGAAGTAGATGACAAAAAATGGCTGCTCATCGATGCTTTACGTCAAGAAAATTGGCATGTAGTTTTTTCACTGTATAACGGCAAAAACTATAAAAAACTGGGCTATGACACCAAGTTTTTACGTGTGATGAACCGCCTCGATCCAAACTATAAGAGTGCAAAAGCTGCATGAAAAAGCCAAATCAATTAAGAGAATATTTGCTCAACGCGATTCCTGATCTCAGCCCTGATCAGGATCGCTTATTGATCTTTACCAACAATGGTTCCCTTCGCAGCACGATGGTCAGTGGTTTCAGTTTTGAAATGTCATACACATTGGATCTGGTCATCACGGACTATGCCGGTGATGTTGATGTCATTGGAGTCGTGCTGTTCACGTGGATTGCAGAAAATCAGCCTGAATTGATGGCCAACCATGAAAAAGGTAAACAAGCCATTAGTTTTGAAGCTGAACTGATTGATAACAGCAAATACGACATTAACTTTCAAATTCCACTGACTGAACGTGTCGTCGTGAAAAAGCTGCAAGATGGCAAATTAGAACTCAGTCATCCTGAAGAACCGAAGTACACAGAATTTGAACCTGCAACTGATTTTGAAGTCATCGATCCATCGGGTGAAGTCATTGCTTCATGGACCACTGCTGAAAAACAAGGTTGGTCATTAGATATGCCACCGACAGGTCGAAACCCATGACGAACAATGTTGAAGAACTTGCCACCTACTTACAGCCGTATTTGGAACGGTTGTCAGTGGGTGAACGTGCCAAGCTTTCAAAACAGATCGGTCGTGATCTAAGAAAAAATCAGGGCAAACGTATTTCTGCACAACAGAATCCTGATGGTTCAACATACACCCCAAGGCGCAAACGCTTACGTGAACAAAAAGGCAAAATTAAGCGCAAAATGTTCACAAAATTAAAAAATACTGCTCATTTAAAACTGCTCAGCAATGCGGATGCCATTGCGATTGGCTTTGTGGGTCGTGTTGCACGTATTGCACAAGTACACCAGGAAGGTTTAAAAGATCGTGCTGAACGTGGCGCACCGAGTGTGGTCTATCCAAGACGTGAACTTTTAGGCTTCACAGATCAGGATCTAAAGCTGATTGAAGATTCATTCTTAAAACATATCAATCTTTAAGTTTTCAACATTGTAAAACTCACTTAATACAAGCCCAATCAGCTGAAATGGCTTAGTCCTTGACGCAAAGTGTTTGCATGAATGCAGATGCTAACCGTCGTCTTGAAAATATTGTTCGATTTGGAACCATCAAGACCATCAATCCGTCTAAACCTATTCCACGTGTCATCGTCAATTTAGGCGATATAGAGACACCGGAAATCCGTTGCCTAAATATTCGTTCCGGTGACGATGCAACTTGGGATATGCCATCGATCAATGAAGAATGTGTGGTCATTTCACCATGTGGCGATATTGGTCCAACAAGCTTCGTTTTATATGGATTTTATAACGACGACCACCCTGCACCCTCTGATGATCTCAATAAAAAAATCCGTATGTTTGCAGATGGCTGTGTCATTGCCTATGACGTTGCAGCACATCATTTATCTGCTGTTTTACCTTCAGGTGGCACAGCTGTTTTGACTGCTAATGGTGGTGTCACTGTCAACGGTGATACGACCATCAATGGAAATTTACAAGTGAATGGCAGTACGGCTATGACAGGAAACAATACCGTTGGTGGCAGTCAGTTAGTTCAAGGCAGCAGTCATTCTTCAGGAACATTCAGTTCAGATGGTGATGTCACTGCAAGTGGTATCAGTCTCACTGGGCATACTCACCCGGGTGATAGCGGTGGAACCACTGGAGGACCACAGTAATGATGTCGCGTGAAAGCGGTCGTGAACTCGAAACAGAAATTGATCAAATTCGTCAATCCATTCAGGACATTTTGACCACGCCCATCGGCACCAGAATCATGCGTCGTGAATATGGTTCATTGCTACCACAGCTCATTGACTCCCCTTTCAATGAAATCACCTTGCTTCAACTCTATGCAGCCACCGCCACAGCATTACTGCAGTGGGAAGACAGAATCACCCTGAATTCAGTGTCGATCAACCAGGTTGGTCGCGGCTCATTTGAATTGGAAATTGACTGCAATGTGGTCGACAACAATCAGCAACAGTCTTTAAGCATTCCACTTAACTTTGGATCTACGTCATGAGTGTCGATTTTAGTTCACTTCCAAAACCAAACTTTGTTGATGTTATCGACTTTGAGTCGATCTTTAATGATCGTAAAGAATATTTTATTTCGTTATATCCGCAAGACCAGCAGGACAATATTCGAAAAACTCTGAATCGAGAAAGTGAACCTGTAACCAAGTTATTACAGGAGAACGCCTATCGTGAAATGATTCTTCGTAATCAAATTAATGAAAAAGCCCTAGCCACTCAATTGGCATTTGCGAAGAAAGAAGATCTCGATGTTTGGGGCGCAAATTATGATGTTGCTCGGCTTGTTATTTCTGAAGCCGACAATACAACAACACCGCCTTCACCTGCGATCTACGAATCTGATGGAGATTACCGATACCGTATTCAAAAAAAATTAGATGCTTTGAGTACTGCTGGTCCTGAATCAGCTTATGAATATCACGTACTTTCTGCAGATAGCCGTGTTGCTGATGTGAAATGCAGCTCCCCAGCACCTGCTCATGCCTTACTCACAATTTTGCAACGTGACACTGAGAATAATGCATCAACGTCAGAGTTGAATAATATTGTTTTGAACTATGTGTCGGGGGAAACCAAGCGACCGACTGGAGATCGTGTTCAAGTTCAATCAGCTGAAATTATTGAATTTCAAATTCAGGCAAAACTTCATATTAATAATGTCCCAGAAACTGACACCGTATTCGCTGCTGCTATGGATAGCATATCCTCTTACGTCAATACATCCAAACGACTAGGTAAAGGCGTTTATTTTTCTGATCTTTATTCTGCGCTTAAAGTTACTGGTGTTGATCGGGTCGAACTCTTATCACCAACTTCTGAATTGATATTAACTAATTTTCAAGCAGCAACTTGCACAGCTATTAATTTAACGATTGCAGGTGAAGAATGAATCTATTACCTCCCAATACTACTCAGTTAGAAAAAAAAATTACTGAAGTATCAGCATCTGCCTTCAATCTGAATGGCGACCTATCATCATTAATCCGCATTGATGACGCACCTTTTGATTACTTATCAATTTTAGCTTGGCAATTTTCTGTGGATCGTTGGCAAGATGATTGGCCTGATGAAATTAAACGAGCACAAATTAAAAACTCAATAAAAGTTCATAGGCACAAAGGCACAAATTACGCACTACGTCAGATTGTTGAAAGTTTTGGTTATTCATTATCAGTTCACGAATGGTGGCAAGAAGCCCCAATGAACGAACCGGGTACTTTTCAAATTACAGTTGAAACAAATGGAAAAGCACTTTCCGAACGTACTTATCAAACTTTGATAGAACTTTTACATGATGCGAAGCCTTTGACTAGAGAGCTTAAGGGTATTGAGATCAATGTCATCAATGTAGAAGGCGAAACAAATGTCGCATCAGCAATGTACTGCGGAGAAGATATTACAATTTATCCAAAAATAGATGATCCACAATCATTGGTCTATCCCATTTTTGCTTTTTATGAGCATGAACTAACAAGTATTTTTCCCAAAATCTAAATAGAGTAAAAGAATTATGGCCTCACAATTTCATTCATTATTTACAACTCAAGGCTTGGCACTGTTACGTGAAGCAATTCAGACAGGTGCAAAACTTGGGATTACACATATGGCGTATGGTGACGGAAACGGCATGGTGCCAACACCAAATGCAGACTTTACCAAACTTGTTAAAGAAGTCTATCGAGCTCCACTGAATAGACTTGCTCCATCTAAAGACAATCAAAATTGGCTTGAGGCAGATGGTGTTATTCCAAGCGCTGTGGGTGGTTTTAATATTCGTGAAGTTGGGTTGTATGCAGGTAATATTTTAGTTGCGTACGCAAACTACCCTTCAACATATAAACCCTCTGCAGACCAGGGCACTGCTCAAATCAAGACGATTCGTATTGTTTTACAGATTGATAATACAGCAAATTTTGAATTAAAAATTGATGCTTCAGTTGTTATGGCAACGATTCAGGCAGTAGAAGACATTCGGAAGGATATAATCGATTATACTGATTTATCAAAGATTGGCCATGTTGAGTCAATAGATGAATTATTAGAATATCCACGCGTAGATGGTAAAACAGTATTAGTAAAGTCTTATATAGCAGGGAAAAATCGTGGTGGTGGACATTTTGTCTATCATCAAAGTAAAAGTGATGAAAATGATGGTGGAACAATCATAAATGGTTGGGTACGAATTACAGTTGAGCAATGGCGTAACATCCAATGGTGGGGTGCACAGGGTGATGGCACTACTGATGATACTCAAGCGTTTATAAAAGCTGTTAAGGCTCATAGTAAAAACAAAGTACCAGGGAGCACGGCTGAGGGATCATTCTGCACTCTATTTCTTCCAGCATCTGATGGTAATTATGTTGTTTCAGATACCATTTACATGCTGCCATACATGCGAATTAAAGGCGACTCCTCTAAAGGTGGCTCTTTAGAATGGATCAACAATAAATTTCGCAGTTGTATCGAAGCAAGATTCCCTGAAAATATTAACTATAAATTTGTATTATCAACTACTAATTTCATGAAATCATCAGGAGAATTATGCCCATGGAGTCTAATGCCTTCTGGTTCACAGTATGATTCTGGTCAAGTGACTGGTTGTTTCGGTACTAGTGTAGAAGACTTGGTGATAGTAAATAATGACGTAACAAAAAGAGTATACGGTGCAATTAAGATGCAAAATGCACCCCAATGCTCCGTCGAAAAATGCTTTATTAGAGGCTTTGATGTAGCTGTAGCTTCATGTGGGTCTTGGGACTCAAGATTCGATTTCGGTAGTGAAACATTTAAATGTGGCTTTATCGGTTATGGAGATATGAACAATACATATATTAGAGGATATCATCATGGGAAAAAAGGAAGTACCGTTTTACCATTGCCTTTACAGGTAGACCCATTAAGTGCACACGACACTACATCAGGATTATCATTTGATGAGTCAACAAAACGTTATGGCGTGTATTTGCATTTTGCTTATGGCTTTACTATTGATTCATTAATAAATGAATACCATGATGTCGGCTTACTCATTACCCAGAGTAAAGGGGTGGTTAAATCTCTTTATAATGAAGGTAATACAATATCTGTCGCAGGCATTAATTCTTCATTTAGAATCGGATCACTAATGGGCGTAGGCAATGATTATGTATTTGATCTAGGTTCATTTGCAGATATTCATTTAGACACAATATCTCCAGACCATGCGAAAATTGATTTTATCAAGAGTGCATCGATATACTCATCAAAATTACATCTCAATAAATCTATTAATGCTCCGTACAACAAAGCGATTCAAGTTGACCGTAGCGTTATTTATATAAATGCAACAGATGGTGATGATAAAAATAGTGGTTTAAATGAAAAAACAGCTGTTAAAACCCTTGATCAAGCTATTATCTGTTTGAGTAATTTGAACGAAAATACATTTACGCATTTTGATGCAACTACAGTAAAACAATCCAAAACGCTAATTATTTGCGATAGTTCTAATTATAGTTTAAAAACTTGGGCCTACTTAAATGATTTAGATTTAACTATAAAAAAATTGCAGAAATCATTAAAGCCAAAAATCACAGTATCAAATTACAACTTTATATTAGAAAACAGTAAAGTACAGCTTAGTGACATTAGTCTGAATCGAACTTATGACAATACCTGGTTGGCTTCACAAGGTTTTTTCATATGCGATGGAGATTGTACTATCACCACTAAAGATTCAACAATTGATTTAGCATTTCCACTTGTAACTGTTAACCCTGATAAATCAGCTCGAGTGAAACTGAATATTCTCGGGGGAACAGGTGAAATGACTACTGAAGCCAAGTATGTTGCTACTACAAGTAAAAATACGGCATTTGATGTATTTATACGTTTAGCAAATACCGGCGTGGATTTAAATAATTCTACAGATCAAGGCATAGCCGTCCCAGTTCAAAGTTTTGTTCAAAAATCTATTTCAAGTAATATTTAAAATGAGTTGTAGTTCATTTGTAAAACCCACTTAATACAAGCCCATGCACTTGGGCTTTACTAAAACCCATGCAAGCCTGTTTGTTGAAATAAAACCTCAATAAACAGGCTTTTTTTATGGCAGATTCATACCACCACGGACTGCGTGTCGTTGAAATTAACGAAGGTACACGTCCGATCCGAACCATTGCCACTGCTGTTCAAGGACTCATTGCCACTGCAGAAGATGCAGATGCAACCGTTTTCCCATTGAATACGCCAGTGCTCATTACCAACACCCAAGCTGCAGTTGCAAAAGCCGGTACCAACGGCACACTAAAAACAGCTCTGCAAGCGATGGCCAACCAAGCCAATTCAATCTGCGTTGTGGTACGTGTTGCAGCTGCTGAAGATGAAGCAGCACAAACAGCAAACGTCATTGGTACCGTAGACGCTACTGGTAAATATACCGGTGCAAAAGCATTGCTATTAGCGAAAGCAAAACTAGGCGTACAGCCACGCATCATTGGCGCACCAGGTTTAGATACGCAAGCCGTTGCCACTGAACTTGCAACCATTGCAAAAAAACTTCGTGCCTTTGCTTATGTTTATGCTTGGGGATGCAAAACCAAAGAAGAAGTCGTTGCCTATCGTGATGCGTTTGCAGCGCGTGAACTCATGGTGATTTGGCCAAACTTCGTGGCATTCAATGTCGATACAGCGCAAACCGAAACTGTACCTGCAGTTGCAGTGGCGATGGGCTTACGTGCCAAGATCGACAACGAAATCGGTTGGCATAAAACCCTATCAAACGTAGCGGTGAACGGTGTGACAGGTATCGATGCCGATGTGACTTGGGACCTTCAAGACCCTGCAACCGATGCTGGCTATCTCAATAGCAACGAAATCACCACACTGATTCAGCATGACGGCTTCCGTTTTTGGGGCTCACGTACCTGTTCAGATGATCCGTTATTTGCTTTTGAAAACTACACACGTACAGCACAGATCATGGCTGACACGATTGCAGAAGCACACATGTGGGCCATTGATAAACCAATGCACGGTTCACTGGTCAACGACATGTTGGAAGGCATCAAAGCCAAACAACGTGAATGGACACGCCTAGGCTATCTGATGGGTGGCGATGCTTGGTATGACCCAGAGCTAAACTCAAAAGACACGCTCAAAGCCGGCAAATTGTATATCGACTATGACTATACCCCAGTGCCACCGCTTGAAGACCTTACCTTCCGTCAGCGTATTACAGACAGCTATTTGGCTGACTTCGCTTCAACGATCACTGCATAGGAGTTGATGCATGAGCCTTCCTCGTAAACTCAAAAATATGAACCTATTTAACGAAGGTGAAAGTTATCTAGGGCAAATCAAAACGGTCGTATTGCCGAAGCTCACACGCAAAATGGAAGACTATCGCGGTGGCGGTATGAATGCTCCATTAAAAATTGATATGGGCATGGGCGATGATGGTCTTGTACTTGAATCGACTTTTGGTGGTTTAGACCTGCTCACATTGCGTCAATTCGGTCTTGAAAAAGTTGACGGTGTTTATATGCGTTTTGCTGGTGCTTATCAACGTGATGACACAGGCGAAGTCGATGCAGTGGAAGTCGTGGTTCGTGGTCGTCATGAAGAAATTGATGGCGGTGACTCTGAACCAGGTGAAGACACTGAACATAAAGTCGTGACCAACTGTGCTTATTACAAACTCACAGTCAACGGCAAAGTTGAAATTGAAGTCGACATTCTTGGCTTCAAAGAAGTTGTAGATGGCAAAGACCGTCTCGAAGCACAACGTAAAGCAATCGGATTATAAGTTTTCCTGCCCTTGCATGGATTCGTTCTGTGCAAGGTTTTTTTGATTCAAATCTCTTTTAGGAATGTGACATGAATACTCAAGATCAAGAATTAAATACCCAACTGATTCAAAACCCGAACCAAGAAACTGTTCAGCTTGAGCAACCAATTCAATTTGGTGGCAATACCATTACTGAAATCACCATCCGTAAGCCGAACGTAAAAGCCCTGAGCGGTGTCAGTTTACAAGCCATCTATCAGCACGACGTAAACGCATTAATCAAAGTTTTACCTCGTGTGACCACGCCTGCATTAACACCACAGCAAGTGCTTGAACTAGATCCAGTCGACTTTGCAAATCTAGGAGGTTACTTGGTCACTTTTTTGTACCCACAAGCAGTACAGAAAGCGATCAAAGAGGATCAGCAATAAAACTGGTCGATGATGTCGATGAAGCAATTGCCAATATTGCCTGCATCTTCCATTGGCCACCCAGCGCATACGATGACATGGACATTACCGAATTAAGTAAATGGCATCACCATGCGCTGAAACGTCACCAAACCACTGTATAAAAGAGTCCACCAATGTCAAAACTAAAATTAGAAGTCCTATTTAATGCTGTTGATAAAGTATCTGGACCCATCAAAACAATCATTGGTGGCTCTAAAACTATGGCAGATGTTTTGAAAAAAACGAATTCAGAGTTGAAGGGACTAGAGTCACAACAACGCAAAATCTCAGGTTTTCGTCAACTAACAGAGCAATCTGAAAAAACAGCACAGGCTTTGGCGAAAAACAAACAAACCATTTCTGAATTAAAAGCAGCACTCAAGATCAATCCTGAAGTTCAGGAAAATATCACGGCACTGGCACGTGCTGAAGCTGCCCATAAACGCCTGACTGCCGTTCAAAAAAACCAACGTACAGAATTGACCGGTATGGCTCAGGAGTTCAACAAGGCTGGAATTCAGATGGATCGGTTGAATGAAGAAGAATCGGATCTTAAAAATAAGATTCATTTGACCACCATGGAACTAAATAAACAAAAAGAAGCTCTATCACGTCATGAAAAGGCTCAAAAAAAATATGAAGAAATGCAAACGCGCATGAATAAAGCCAGTGAATTAGCCAAGAAGGGATTGGCTGTAAGTGCAGTTGCTATTGCTGGTATGGGATATTCACTTAAACAATACGAAGATGCTGAAGATGCTGCAATGGGGCTACGTGTATCTATGATGCAAGCCAATGGGCAAGTAGCCAAGGAATATGGCGAAATCAATAAATTGGCGAATAGCCTTGGAACAAAATTACCTGGTACAACAGCTGACTTCCAAAACATGATGGCTGTACTTATCCAGCAAGGTATTTCTGCCAAAGCAATTCTCGGTGGCGTAGGTGTGGCAGCTGGTTATCTTGGTGTCCAAATGAAAATGCCATTCGAAGAAGCTGCTGAATTTGCCGCGAAGATGCAAGATGCAACTAAAACAGCAGAAAAAGACATGCTTTCTCTAATGGACGTAATCCAAAGAGGTTACTATTTAGGTGTCGATAAGAGCAATATGCTACAAGGTTTTTCAAAGCTTTCTGCTGGTATGAAAACCATAAAACAAGAAGGATTGGAAGGTGCAAAAGCTATGGCACCTTTGCTTGTTATGGCAGATCAGGCAGCGATGGCTGGCGAAAGTGCTGGTAATGCGTTCAGTAAAATCTTTAAGTCCATGATGGATACAGATGGAATTAAAAAAGCGTTAAAGGACAGCAAGACTGGACTGACCATGAATTTCACAGATGGTAAAGGTGAATTCGGTGGTCTAGATAATATGTATAAACAGCTTGAAAAGTTAAAAGGATTAAGTACCGAAAAACGGCTGCCAATTTTGGGTGATATGTTTGGCAACGATGCAGAAACAATTCAAGCCTTAAACCTTTTAATTGACAAAGGTAAGGCTGGATATGATGAAGTCGTTGCTAAAATGCAGGCGCAAGCAGACTTACAAACTCGTGTAAATGCCCAGTTAAGTACACTTAAAAATTTAAAAGATGCTGCTGGTGGTACTTTTACCAGCTTACTTGCATTGTTCGGTGAACAACTTGCACCCCAATTTAAAACCATGATTGAAGGTTTTACCAGCATCACTGAGAAAGTGACTTCGTGGGCGCAGGCAAACCCAGGACTAGCAAGTACTATTGCACGAATTGTCGCAGGTGGAGCCTTACTCGTTGGTGGTCTTTCTGCCCTTTCAATTGGTCTAGTCGCAATCTTTGGACCAATGATGATGGTTGCGAAAGGCTTTGGTGTCGTTGCATTAGCCGCCAAAGGTATGAGCATGGCGTTACTGACCAACCCAATTACATGGATTGTCCTTGCCATTGCTGGTGCTGCCCTGCTGATCTATAAGAATTGGGCCCCGATCTCAGCATTCTTTGTCGGCATTTGGAACACCATCAAGACGGCATTCAATGGTGGCATTAAAGGCATATCAGCACTGATCATCAATTGGAGTCCAATCGGACTGTTCTATTCAGCCTTTGCCAAAGTACTGTCATGGTTCGGTGTGGATCTTCCAGCGAAGTTTACCGGCTTTGGTGCCATGATCTTGGAAGGACTCAAGAACGGTATTTTATCCAAAGTCAATGCCGTCAAAGATGCCATCACAGGTGCTGTCAGTGGTGTCATTGATAAAGCCAGGGGCATTCTAGGCATTCATTCACCTTCACGTGTCTTCATGGGCATTGGTGGCTATACCATGCAAGGCATGGCCAACGGTATTGCCAATGCCAATGGATTACCGATTGCAGCAACATCCACCGCCACACAAGGTGTGGTCAACACTGCTGCCCAAACCAAGCCAGTCAAACCCATCAATGTTGGTCGCAATAACCCACGTTCATATATCAGCCAAGATACAATTCAAGTCACTATTCAAGTCAAAGATGGATCCGTGGTCAAAGGAACGGCTGAAGCAATGCGTCAGGAACTCCAGCGAGTGGCTGAAGAACAGCAGATGAAAAAACGTAAATTTTTAACAGACACGGAGTAAAGACACATGATGATGGCTCTAGGCTTGTTTGTCTTCTCATTACGAACAGCGTCATATCAAGAACTGCAACGTGTCACCAATTGGCGACATCCTTCCAATAGCCGTGTCGGGGACTCCCCTGCCTATCAATTTATTGGTAAAGGTGAAGATGTCATTACACTTAAAGGCGTGATTTACCACGAATTGACAGGAAGTCGCGTCACATTAGACATGCTCAGACAAATGGGCGATACAGGCAAGGCATATACCTTAATTGAAGGCACAGGCAAGATTTATGGCTTAGTCATCATCAATGATTTAGATGAAACCAAAACCTATTTCTTTAAAGATGGTGCAGCACGTAAAACTGAATTCACTTTAAAACTGACCATTGTACGCGATTGGCAACCGACCTTATTAGGCACCCTGATCGGCATGGGTGTTGGCGCACTGAATAGGATTCTATAATGCTGAATAAAGTCATGAATGTCGTTGGTACGGCATTAAATTCTGTTGAAAAAATGACGGAATATCCTTACCCCATTTTTCGAGTTGAAGTCGATGGTGTCGATATCTCATCCCTTATGGCTTCACGTTTAATGTCTTTGAGCATCAAAGACAATCGTGGTCTTGTGGTGGATTCAGTGGACATCGAATTGAATGATGCAGATGGCATGCTCAGTATTCCACCCAAAGGTGCCATCATTCAGGTCTGGTTAGGTTGGTCCAATACTGGTTTATTTGACAAAGGAAAATACAAAGTCGATTCCACATCCCATCGTGGCGCACCAGATGTACTCAGTATTTCTGCCATGGCCAATGACGTATCAGAAGGTTTAAAACAAAAGCGTGAACGCAGCTGGAGCGACAAAACCATTCAAGAAATATTTGAAAAAGTCGGTGCTGAATATGAACTGAAAGTCATTGTTCATGAAAAATTCGCATCAAAAAAAATTAAATACATTGCCCAGAATGAATCTGATGCAAATCTCATCACACGTATTGCCGATGAAAATGACGCAATTGCCACAGTGAAGAATGGGCATTTGATTTTATTACCACGTGGTGCAAGTACAACAGTTTCAGGTTTAGCCTTACCACGTGTGCAAATCACCAGAAATAAGGGCGATCAGCACAACTACACCAATGGCACAGGTACGGACAATATTACAGGTGTCAAAGCCTATTACTACACTGAAAACAAAGCCAAGAAATTGCATGTGGTGGTCGGTGACAGTGAAGACAACATGAAAGAGATCCGCTATGTGCATCGGGATAAAACCACAGCTGAACTGGCAGCCAATGCGGAATACAATCGTTGCAAACGTACTGCCCAAAAACTGACATATACCTTGGCATTTGGTGATCCAACTTTAATCCCTGAACAGGAATTTGAATTCATTGGCTTGAAACCTGAAATTGACGAAATTGTATGGCTTGGCACCAACGTAACCCATTCACTCAATGACAATGGCTTCACCACCTCAGTTGAATTGGAAGTACAGCTTCCAGATGCCGATGATGTATCGACACTATTTGAAGGCAAAGAAGAAAAGACTGAAGAAGAAAAAGAAAAGTCCAAAACCAAAAAGCGCACTGGTAAAAATTATGCAGATTATACCGGTGTCATTGCCTATTACAGCGAAGGTGGCAAGTCAGTAAAAATCACCTCAGGTGATCAAAGCAAGCCATTAAAGTTGACTCACGTCTACAAATCGAAAAAGACCGCGAACAATGCCGTAAAACGTGAACAAGAAAAAATAGACAAAGCCAAAAAATAGGACAAAAAAAATCCTGACTTTGGGGCGAAGTCAGGATGAAATAGGTAAAACCAAAATAACGATATTTAATAACTTTTACAATAGAAACTTTAGATATAACGTAATTTTGTTGTATATTTGTTGAATATTATTTATTCAGCAGAGGCAGCAAAAAAATGTCTAAACCAGGACGTACGATAAGTAATAAATGCCCTCATTGCGGCGAATCTCTTTGGATCCGTTCAAGTGAACAAGTCGATCCACTTTTAAAACGGTTATACGGTCAATGCACCAATTTACATTGTGGTTTTACTGCTCAAGGTTTTTTAACTTGGGATGCTGAACTATCCCCTTCTGCAATGCCAAACCCTGAAATTCATCTTCCTAAGTCATTAGCAAAACAAGGAAAAGGGGGAGCATGTGTCTGACCCAATTGACCGCGCACAAGAAAACCAACTAAACCAAGTCAACATCAAGCCACGTGATTACAGCGCACCATCACTGACTGAATGTGAAGAATGCGGAAATGACATTCCACCAGAACGACAAAAACTAGGTGCAGTCACTTTATGCATTGAATGCAAGACCAAGGAAGAACGTCATGCCAATCGTTATCGCTGATACATCAGATCCTATCGAATGTCCCTGCCCTGAATGCACATAACAAGATTAATAAGCAAAGGAAAATAAAAATGGACCAACAAACTGCACTGATTTTAATTGTTGTAAACCTATTGGCTGCCGTGGTACTCATCATCTGGTACTTGTTCGACCGCTATACCAAACGCATTGAAAGCTTAATTCAGCAAAACAAAAAACCAAGCTGTGCATTTATTCAAACCCAAGCCAAGCGTAAAGGATAAAAATATGTGGCTCTATCCCTTTTTAGTCGGTGCTATGCTGGGTGTGATCGGCAGTGCATTATTATTTCTTCACACAGTAGGATGGTTTTAAAAAAACGGTTATAATAACAACAGGATGACAGCAGAATAATCAATATGCTGTGCAGGGCTTGACCTGATCAGGCATCCTATAAAGAAGCCCCTTTCGGGGCTTTTTTATTTCTCAATTTTAATCATACATAATTCAGATATGCATGTATTATTTACAATCTTATGACCTTGAATACTGTAGTCAGCATGTTCATCATTCATATTTACACGGTGAATAAAATAGCCTGCATCATTTCCAAGTAATGCTATTCCCATTTTTACAGCACGGTTTAAACTGTTATCATTATTTTGCTGCCAAGCAATTAAAGCATAATTAGAACTCGACTCTAATTGTGAGTAAGCTCCATCAAATATATAGATTTTTTTAGCATCATCCTTACTATCCGTACTATCAACAACTTTTTTAGGTTGTTCACCAATTGATTGAATGACTGCATTATCATCATTCAATCCGACTTGCTTGACATCAGGTAATGTAATTTCTGGTTCACCAGAACACCCTGTTAAAATAATAGCTAAAACTAAAATATAATTTTTCATCGTGTACACTTCTTTTTAGATGCACTGGTAGTACCGTTATTACACATAAATTTCCCATCACTTGTACAGTGTTTTATGCCTCCTTTCTTGCCAGAACAAGGTTTATTCCCTCTCGCATCTGCCACATTTATAAAAGATAGACCCAAGCAAATAATCAAACATACTTTCTTAAACATGCCCCACCCTCAAAAATATTTTTATAAAGTCACTTGACCTATAAAGTGATTCACTGATACAGTTTTATTACTATAGCAAAATCTATAGTCAGATGTGGAAGTCTGAATATTTTGATCTAAGGCGCAAAAAGTCCGTCACGGGCTATTTTTTTGTGTAAAATTCGGCTATGCCTTTTATGGCAGGCTGGATAGGGTGCCCTTCGGGGCAGCCGTTCCCTTGGATCGCGGTACTTCCACCCCTGTTCAGTCTGTCACCATTCTGTGGAAGGAATGTTGACAGATCAAAACTTAATTGATCTGAGGAAAGGCTAATGAATACATTCGCTTTAACAGCATCCCCTACCCTGAATTTAGACTGGGTCAATGTCATCAACAATCAGGTGATGACCACTTCACATAAAGTTGCCGATGCTTTCGGTAAAAATCACCGCGATGTATTACGTAAGATTGCAAATCTTGATTGCTCACCAGAATTTACATCAGCGCACTTTTGCGCTCATGTTCAAGATATCGTTATTGGTAACGGTGCAAAGCGTGAATCTAAATACTATGAAATGACCAAAGACGGTTTTATGTTTCTGGTCATGGGCTTCACGGGCAAAGAAGCAGCGCGCATAAAAGAAAGCTATATCAATGTGTTTAATCAGATGGCGGATCTGCTGGTACAACAGCAGCAAATCAATAGTCAGCCTAATTTAGTAGACCTGGCTGAACGGATGACCATACCTGAAATTTCTCGTATAACTCAACTAGATCGCATGACCATTACCCAGTTTCTGGCTCAAAACTATCAGTTAAAGGCCCAGCATTCATTAACTGAAGATGTCATGCAAACATTGCAGCAATTCTGGCTAGCAGTAAAAATCATTTCTGGGATTGTCCAGGTCAATCACAGCAGTATAGAAAATGAAATTGCTTTGAACCTGAAACATCTGTATCGGGTCGCGTCCCAACTAAAACATAAGTTACCACCCAAACAGTTTATGTTTAAAATCCTACGACTTTCAGTCAATCCATTATTTATCAAAATCCAGACTATTCATCGGTCATCAATATTTCATAAGCCTACTAAGGTATGGCGGTTTAGACAGCAAATAAGCTCACCGACTGTTTCTTATTTAAATTCACCATCAAGTAAAAAATAGTGGTGTGTTTGGATTAGAAAACGTACAAAAATCCACTTTTAGACAAGTACAGCCGTTGTAGGCTTTTAAACATTCAGATTAAATAACCATAAGGCCCATAGCTGGAGGGAATATGAATACACAATCCAATAACGATGTTCACGAAGAAATTTTGATCAACCTGATTGAGTTAGATCATCGTTTAAGCTTTTTAAGCAAAGTTGAAGTTTCCAGTGGGGAAGTTTTGAAACGTGAAGAATTAAATGCTTTGTTTAGCTCATTTAGTAGGGATATGAAAAAAATTATCGATTCTTTCCAAAGCATAGTTTAAAAGAAAGCCCTCATTTTGAGGGCTTTTTTATAATTTTACGATTATTTTTTGGCTAGAAGACATAATCTGTCGCACTGGGTATCTTGATGACCTTCCTCTTTTCTATCTTTTCAATACAATGTTCAATGTTACTAAAGGAGGATAAATGTCGAACAATACCGTAAACAACAATGATGACCAAAACGAAGAAACACTAATTGAATTAATTCACTTAAAAAACTGTCTAGGTTTGATGAGTAAAATGAAAGTCCAGGAAGGTGAACAGATTGACGCAGCAGAGATCAATTCACTATTCACCACAATGCATGCTCAAGTAAATAAAATAATTAAAAAAATTGAAATGTCATTGTAAAAAAAATGCCACCTAATCGGTGGCATTTTGCGTTGCATAGGCTTTGGCCATTCCGAGAAAACCTATTTTCGCTGTATCGTTTTTTAGTGACCGATAAGCAGAAATTACTTGGTGCTCATCTTCACTTAATTCCGTAAATCGTACCCCAAACGTCACATAGAACGTATCAAATCCCGCATCTTGCAAAACAGTTAATTGGTTCTGATTCAACGGATCGCCTTGCTTTTCATAACGAACAATAGAACCTACAGCAACGTCCAATAACTCAGCCATGGCTGGTTGAGTTAGCTTGAGACGCTTACGTTCCGCCTTTAAGCGCGCCCCGCGCTCCAAAAACTTATCATTAATCGACATTTTATCCCACCAAAGTATTGAAACTTTCGATTTATCGTAATATTATCCAGTAATACAGTGATTCACTGATGCTCTATCAACATTTTAAGGACTTGCTATGAGTAATGTCGAAAGCAGAACAAAAGCAATCATCACACACACAACTCCGAACCGTCATCAGTTCCTGAGAGTCTGCGCTGCTGAAGCAGGAATGACAATTTCCAGCTTTACAGAAAAACTCATTTCTGAAGCTTTATCGAAAGTTGAAAAATCTGACAACCCATTTTCTGAAGCCAAAAATAAACAATAAGCCCCTGAAAAGCTTATTAGTTTACTTAATTCAAGCTAAGAGTAAACAGAATGACAACACTTCAAGAACTTTGTATAAAGCGAAAGAATCAAATTGCGAACAGCAATGGTACAGAAGCCTTACGCAATCGTATAGCACAACTTAAAACTTTATCTGGTGATGAACGATTACGCTTTGCTGAAAAACTGAAGGGTTATATCGAAGCATTATTCGATAACCAACTGATTACCTTCCAGGACGCAAAGGACCGGGAATGGATTGTAGACAGCAACGTAAAAGGACTTCACTAATGTCTGATATGAAACACCGCATCATTAACCGTCTTGAAAATATGTTCAGCTTCAAGACACGTGGCGAATGGTTCCGTGAAGGGATCTGCCCACAATGCGGTAAAAAAGAACTTTATACCCATGCCCACAATCCACGTATCGTGAAATGTGGTCGTCTGGTCAAATGTGGTTATGAAGAACACGTCAAAGATATCTGTGATGACTTATTCAAAGACTGGTCTGAATATCATCCACAAACCGATACAAATCCAAATGCTGCAGCAGATGCATTTTTATCAGAAGGTCGTGGTTTCGATCTTAAAAACTTAATTGGTAAATACACCCAGCAGTTCTATACAGATAAAGACAGTAAAGAATCATCTGCAACTGTTCGCTTTATGCTAGATGACAAAAACTATTGGGAACGTCTGATTGACCGACCAGAACGTTTTGGCAATAAAAAAGCACGCTTTAACTATGGTTTCAAAAATTCTGGCCAAGCATGGTCAGTATATGAATTGGATGAACTTTGCCGTTTAGGGGAAAAAGGCCAAGCGATCTGGATCACTGAAGGAATCTTTGATGCCATTGCACTGAGTCAGTCAGGTGTGAAAGCCATATCTTGTCTGTCATGTGTCAACTACCCTTCTGCATTCTTAAAACAAATTGCAGAACGTTGTCATGAACTCAAAATTGACAAACCACGTTTACGCTGGGCATTCGACAATGACTCTGCAGGTAAAGGTTACACAGTTAAATGGCATGAACGTTCACGTGCTGAAGGTTGGTCATCTACGGCTGCACAGCCACCGGCAAATGGTGGTAAAAAACTTGATTGGAATGATTTATTCCAGTGGGACAAACTCAACCCTGATCAATTCCCAAAGTACAAACACTATGGTGAATTGCTGATTGCTGAAACTGCAGAAGAAGCCGGTCTTTTAATTTACAACTTCTATGAAGGTCGTCGTCACACCTTCTATTACAACCACAAATTCCGTCTGTACTGGTGGGAACTGGACTATGACAAATTCAATAAAGCAGTTCAGCACCTGGAAGACCGTAACAATGAAGCAGCAGAAAATGGTGGTCAGATCCTTACTGATAAAGAGATCCGTGCCAGTGCATTGAAGAACTGTTCAGCAGCAAAAGAAATCTGTAATGCTCAGATTGAACCGTTGTACTTCCAGCGTAATGAAATCACCGATGAATCTTGGTACTACTTCAAATTGCAAAGCCCATGGTCAGAAGCAAAAACCACCTTTACAGCTGATCAAATGTCATCACGTTCAAAGTTCAAACCACGTGTCATGTCTGTGATGTCTGGTGCAATGTGGACAGGTACAGATAATCACCTGGAAACATTCATCAAACGTGAAACTGAGCGTTTACGTGAAGTCAAAACTATTGACTACATTGGTTATAGCCGTGAGTACCAAACTTATATCTTTGAAAAATATGCCGTGCATAAGGGCCAAATCATTGCCATCAATGAGCATGACTTTTTCAAAGTAAAACGTCAGGAAATTAAAACACTGGCAAGTTCACCAGCGATAACATTGAACCCGAAAAAACAGTTTGATCCGTCATGGTGGGAGGACTTCCATAAAGTCCGTGGTGCTAAAGGTATTGTGGCTTTGGCTTGGTGGATGGGTTCATATTTTGCTGAACAAATCCGTGCCATGCACAGCTCATACCCTTTCATGGAAATTGTCGGTGAAGCCGGTGCAGGTAAATCACGTCTAATCGAAATGATGTGGAAACTTTCAGGCCGTAAAGACTATGAAGGCTTTGATGCCAACAAATCAACCAACGTGGCGGTGTACCGTAACTTTGCACAGATCGCAAACCTGCCAGTCGTGCTGATCGAAGGCGACCGTAATGACGTGAATGGTAATACTGTTCAAAAGTCAAAATTCAGTTGGGATGAACTCAAAGATGCTTTCAACGGACGTGCCATCCGTTCCAAAGGTTTAAAGACTGCAGGTAATGAAACCTATGAACCACCGTTCCGTGGTGCCATCCTGATTTCTCAAAACACGGCAATTCAGGCTTCAGAAGCAATTTTGACACGTACTTTGCACTTGTACTTTGACCGCAAAGGACAGTCATTGGAAACCAAACGCATTGTCGATGAACTGGACCGTATGGAACTTGAAGATGCCTGCACGTTTATGACCCATTGCCTGCGTCATGAAGACAAGATCTTAGAGACATACGCATCAAAGTTACAGTCAATTGAAGATCACTATCATGAAATTGGCATTACCCATACACGTATTGCCCTATGTCATGCACAAGTGGCTGCACTGATCGAAGCAATGACCAAACACGTTTTGCCAATCGACTTGGAAGACATGCTTGAAGCACAAGAAATGCTTGAACAGATGGCGCGTGAACGTGTTGAACAGTTAAACGGTGATCATCCTGATGTGGAAAAATTCTGGGATGTTTATGAGTACTTGCAAGGCAACCGTTCACCAGAATGGGGACTCAATCATCATGACAACGATGCTCAAACTATCGCTATCAACTTAAACGAAATTTACAAAGTGGCTGCACGTAATTATCAGCAGCTGCCTGAAATCAATGAAATGAAAAAATTACTTCGCACCTCACGCAAGTACAAATTCATTGAAAGTAATAAACAGGTGTACTCAGACCGTTTCCCTGCCGATGACGTGGCAGCGGTGAATAAAAGTCGTGAAGTACCAGGTAAAGCAAGCCGAAATGTGAAGTGCTGGATCTTCACCAATCCAAATTTAGGGGCAAAGAAATAATGAACGCTCAAACACAAAAAGACCAAAGCTATTACACCATGATCGCTGAACACCAAGAACTTTCAGCACGTGTACTTCGCTTGCACAGTATTTTAAATCAGCATCATTGCGTTCAATACATGCCAACGGAAGCATGCATCTTGATCAACGAAATGAAAAATATTGTCGACACAGGCAAAGCGCATCCTGATGGCTTGGAAACCACAGCACTGAATTTTGATGATGCCCTGCCGTTCACGGATCCTGAAATCAACACCGTTCACGACTTCCAAGTGGGCGACACCGTGTGGATCCCGGATGAATTTGCACGCTACAAATTTATTGTCAGCAGTCATCAGCGTTTTGAAGTGACTCAGATCGTCGGCAATGATCAGCTGTATGTTTGTCATATCCATAATCCGAACATTCCATTCACTAATAACCAGAAATGCTTCACAGCGCATTTCAGTCATTTTGCCAAATTTGAAGGAGAAACATCATGCGCGGTGTAAATAAAGTTGTACTGGTAGGCTCATTGGGTGCCAATCCTGAAAGCAAAAGCTTTCCAAACGGTGGTTCACTTTGCAATTTCTCCATTGCAACGTCTGAAAAATGGCAAAACAAACAGAGCGGTGAATGGATTGAACAAACTGAATGGCACCGTATCGTGGTCAAAAACCGCTTAGGTGAAATTGCCCAGCAGTACCTGAAAAAAGGTTCAAAGGTGTACATCGAGGGCAAATTAAAAACACGTCAATGGACGGATCAGAACGGTATTGAACGCTACACCACGGAAATTCATGCAGAACAGATGCAGCTGCTCGACTCTGCACCACAGGCAAATGGCTATTAAGGGGAAAGCAATGCAAAAATATTATGAAATTAATGACACAGAAGCTGTAAATAAAATTGATGCGGCTCTTTCAGCTTCGAATAAATTTGACGAAAAACTTTATCAAGTTGGTGAACAATATGCTGCTGATGGGTATGGCGTTCACAATACTTTAAGCAATGGAAAAATTTTCCATCACATTTGGTTTTTCGATGAATCAAAAATTGATAAGACTCTTTTTAAAATTAGCAAAGGTAAGCCAATGAATGGCGAGCCTATTTTTGAAGCTAGACCACGTAAGACAAATAAGCAGTTTTATTCAGAGTTCATGAAGGATCTTCATAGCCTTAATTACTCTGATCTAACAACGACACTCTTTAGTGAAGTTATCCGTTATGGTGCTGATTTAGCCTATAAAAAGAAAGGCAATAAATATTTTATTTCAGCGAACTTTGATGTTGTTTTGCCCCATGTTGAATTGACTGCCAGTCAGTATCAAAGTGCTACGAAGGAAACAGAGAAATGATCAGAGTCGCCCCTAACCATGAAAAAGCAGCTGAAGCGTACGGTACTGTGAAAGCAATGAATTGTGAATATGTGAATGTCATTGCCAAGGAATATCCAATTTCCGACACAAAAGTAGGCTATTACATTGCCGGCATTTCTCCAGCAACAGCTGAAAATGGTGTAAGTCGTGAACAATGGCTTGCAGAGTTTGAACAATTGAATGGAAACAAAGAATGAACGCTGCACTGAATCAATTTGATTCAAGTTTCTTATTGGCCATGAAATATCAGTCTCCAGTGGTTCCACTGGAGGTGATCGTAAAGGACTTTTTACCGCATCTTAAAATTGAAACAGCAAAGAAACGTGCAGCCGTTCAAGACTTGCCCTTCCCGACGTTCAAGGCAGAAGATTCAAACAAAGCCCCTTACATGGTGAACATTACAGACGTGGCAATTTGGCTAAACAAACAAAGTCAAATTTCCAAACAAGATTGGACAAACATGCACGCCTAAAAACGTGCATTGAGGGTTTAAAAATGCAATACGAAAATAATTTAGAAAAATTAAAGGCTGAAAAGCCTGAAGGTGCCACCATTGTGGCGGTCAAGGGTGATCGAGTGACCTACTTTAAGGAAACGGAAAAAGATCGTTTACTGACATTCAATCGCACCATGTGGGTAAAAACTTGGTTCACACCATTTCACATGAACCTAAAACACTTTGATTTTATCGCGGTGATCTAAATGAAAGCGGTTTGCACTGTTGTAGGAAATGTGGTTTTTGATGGTGATGTAATCTTTATCAATGCAAAAAAATCTGATATGACTCATGCTATTTTTTTGGATTATGGTAAAAATTCAGCAAATTTTATAGGTAAAGGCGCGCTTTTCTGCAATCGATTTAATTTTGATCTTTCTTTCAAGCTAATGTTTTTATGGATTTGGCACATAGTAATTTTAAGAAAACCTCATGTCTACTTAACGAAAGCCCTCAAATGAGGGCTTTTTCTTTGGAAACTTTCATCGCTTCCACAAAATCCAATCGATCACGACGGCTTTTCAAGTTCACATAACGTCTTAGACTTTCCCAAGACTCATGCAAACTGATCTGCTGCAGCTGGGGAATGGTCAAGCCATCTTCAGCCAATCGGGTAATCCCTTCATGACGTAAATCATGAAAACGTAGATCTTCAATCCCTGTCATCTTGATCGCTTCACGCCAACGTGATGCAAATGATTTTGCATTCAATGGCAACAATACCGACGGATCTGCCGAATCTAAACGAAGCATTTGATCACGGATATCAGGCTTCATTAATTCTTTGATGACACGTTCAGCCTGTTCAGTCACTTTAAAACTTTTATGATTGCCGGCACTGCCATTCGGATTTTTTAAATCAAAAACTTTCCATTCATTGTGGTGCTGATCAAATTGATTCAAAAACAGTCGTGTCAATTCATCTTCACGCCTGCAGGTATAAATGGCCAACCACATAATCAGATGCAAAGGCATGGATGTTTTACTGGTTTTCCAACGTTTATAGAAATAATTGGTCAGTAATTGCAGCTCATTTGATGTCGGCAAACGGTCACGTTTCTTAGATTTTGTGATCACACGTGCATTGCGTAGACCTTTCATCGCCTGTTCTAGCTCGAAAAGGTTCACTTTTTCACCCCAAACGAGATCCGCATGCGTCAAAACCACCTTTAAATATTGCAAATCTTGCAAGGCAGTACTTGATTCAATCGGATCTGCACCGATCTCTGGGTACCCTGTTCGCCTTAAATAGGTATGATCAGTAAAATCTTTCCTGGTCAAATCACTGATTTTGACCTTTCCGATTGGCCAATTGGTTAAAAAGCGGATGCCCATGCGTTTGGATCTTCCAAAACCTTCAACTTCTTTTAAATATTTCTCTAAAGCAGCAGCTAAGGTCATGCCATTTGAAATATTTGCAGAAATCATCAGTTCCGGATTCAATTCAAGTTCATATTCGCGCTTTTTGATCCATGCTTCAGCCAATGACCTTTTACTAAACGTCTTAGACTCTGTAAAATTCGGCAGCCCTTGTCGCTTGACGCGCACCTGCGCCCTGTATTTTTTCACACCAGTGGACAGAACTCTTTCTGTAACTGTACCCATAAATTTGCACCCTGACCCAAAACCCATTTCACGGTGCAAATACGGTGCACCGAAATACTGAAATATGGGGAAATATGAGTAAAAATGCGAGTAAATGCAATATGCAAAATGTAGATAAAGCCCTGAAAAATCCACAACTTATTGATAACTCAATAAAACCTCGTATTTCCGTCGCACCGATGATGGATTGGACCACCAAAGACTATCGTTTCTTTGCGCGTCTGTTTAACCCGAATGTGATTATGTACACCGAAATGGTTACTACGGGTGCAATCATTTACGGTGATGCCAAACGTCATTTGGACTTTAATACGCAAGAACAGCCAATCGTGTTGCAACTCGGCGGCTCGAATCCAAAAGATCTCGCCACTTGTACCAAGATGGCGCAGGACTGGGGCTATAACGAAGTCAATTTAAATGTAGGTTGCCCAAGTGACCGGGTACAAAATAATAAAATTGGTGCCTGTCTGATGGCGGAGCCTGATCTAGTCGCAGAGTGTATTGCTGAAATGCGTCACGTGGTGGATATTCCAGTAACCGTAAAACACCGGATCGGAATTGATGATATGCACTCTTATGAAGAGATGTTGCATTTTGTCGATACCGTGGCCAAAACCGGCTGCAATAATTTTATCGTGCATGCCCGTATTGCTTTATTAAAAGGTCTATCACCTAAAGAAAACCGTGACGTGCCACCCCTACGTTATGAAGATGTCTACCGTTTAAAACAGGATCGTCCTGATCTGCTGATCGAGATCAACGGCGGAATTAAAACCTATGCCGAAACGCTGGAACATCTCCAACATGTGGATGGGGTGATGATTGGCCGCGAAGCCTATCATAATCCTTACTTACTGGCTGAACTGGGCCAACTGTGGAAGCTGGATGCACCAGACCGTTTTGACATTATGCAACAGATGCTGCCTTATATTGCCCAGCGCATGGCCGAAGGTGCACCTTTATCCATTATTACCCGTCATATTTTGGGACTGTTCCAGAACTTGCCGGGTGCACGTAAATGGCGTCAGGCTTTAAGTGGTGGTAATGCTAAAACCTTGAAAGATGTAGAAACTGCACTCTTTAATATTCAGGAAGCCATGCAGCGTACCGAAGATTATGTACGTGAACATCAGCAAGTTAAATCCTAAATACAAAAAGCACCGATGATCGGTGCTTTTTTATAGCGATTGCACATGAGTTATTGCGTATACGCCGTGATATTGCCGACCGGAATCGGCTCTTCCTGATAAGAAACATCTTGTAATGCGGGTTCAGCCACTGGTGTGATCAGAGAGCCGGAGATATTCTGATTTGGTTCATCTACAGGCTCTAGATCATCCAAGGCTGAGGCCAGTTGCTGTAATTCCCGATCCAGTTGCTGACGATATTTTTCAATTTCAATTTCATCAATAAAAGCAAAGGCATCATCTTCAATCGACCAACTATATCCCCCATCCACCTTAAAGACTTTTACATGAATGGGATATTCCTCACCCTGATAATTCAGATGAGAAATGGCCTGAAACTCATTCCCCTGACGCTGGACAATTTTGACCTTTTTCACGGTAAAACGATAGTGTTGATAATCTCGATTGGAATTAAATTCACGTTGCATCTGCGTTTGAATATTTCTGGCCAGTTCATCCATCGAGACAAAATAACTGCATCCAGCCAGACAGGCGACCATCCATAACATCATGATTTTTTTCATAGCGCCCCTCTTTTTTCTTTCCACTTCCTGCTTATAGTCGATATATGCAGTATTTTTATCTTTGTTTATTCTGTGACCCATTTTATGCTTTTTTGCAAAAACAATAAACAAAACAGCGCTTCGATTAAGACTAAATATTTATGGTTTATATAGTTTTTTTGAATTAATGATAAAAAATCAGCCATAAAAAAACCCTGATGGATTCAGGGCTTTTTCGATACAGATCGTTTTAAAAATCATCATCACTGGATGGATCACGATGCAAGGCATCATGAATGGCTTCGATCAATTGCTGGGCAATCTCCTGCTTGGAGGCTTTTTCCAGATCACGTTTATCCAGCTGATAATGCTCGGCAAAGAATACTGTCATGGCATTTTCATCCGAAGCAAATCCGATATCCGCACGTGAAACATCATTGCAGGCAATCATATCCAGCTTTTTCGCGACCAGCTTTCCCGCAGCATATTCTTCAATATTACGGGTTTCAGCAGCAAAACCGACCATAAACGGCCGTTTTTCCTGTTGGGCTATAGTGGCGACAATATCCGGATTTTTCACCAGCGCCACATTCAGTTCATCTCCGGCTTTCTTGATTTTATGCTCGGCAACCTGTGCCACACGATAATCGGCTACCGCAGCGGTCGCAATAAAGATATCGCAACCGTTTTCCAGCATTTGCATGCTTTCATTCAGCATTTGTACAGCAGAAGAAACATTCTTACGTTTCACACCATTTGGGGTGTCCAGACTGACCGGCCCTGCGATCAGGGTGACATTTGCTCCTGCTGCATAACAGGCTGCAGCCAGTGCAAAGCCCATTTTCCCGGTACTGTGATTGGAAATATAGCGCACCGGATCAATCGCTTCGCGGGTCGGGCCTGCGGTAATCGTGACTTGTTTACCCGCAAGCAGGCCAAATTTTTCCGCAATCGCACGTTGAGCTTTATGAAAATATTCAGTCACCTGATGCGCTAAATCTTCCGGCTCAGGCATCCGGCCCAAACCTACATCACCACAAGCCTGTGATCCCGCGTCCGGCATGATCACATGCACACCATCTTCGATCAGTGTCGCAAGATTGCGCTGCGTTGCTTTGGCTGCCCACATTTGCTGGTTCATGGCAGGCGCCACCCAGACGGGTGCTTTCGTCGCCAGATATAAAGTACTTAAGAGATCATCAGCCAGACCTGCGGCAAACTTTGCCAAGGTGTCACAGCTGGCCGGTGCTACCAGCAACAGATCTGCCCAACGTGCCAGCTCGATATGGCCCATGCCGGCTTCTGCTTCAGTATCCAGCAATTCGGTATGTACGGGATTGCCCGATAAGGCTTGAAAGGTTAAAGGTGTAATAAAAGCCTGTGCACCGTGAGTCATGACAACCCGCACATCAAATCCGGCATCTTTCAGACGGCGGACCAGAATTGCACTTTTATAGGCAGCAATACCGCCAGTGACGGCCAAAATGATATTTTTATGAGGAATTACACTTAGATCAAAGCTCACGAACAGATTACCTTGCTGTTGCAGTGGGGCTCACAATAGCATTAAATAATCGCATCCCCAAGAGATCAGCTTGCGGGAAAACTGATAATTCATAATAAATAAGTCTAATAACTATGCAATTTTCTATTAAAAACTGGCCGGAACAAGAACGGCCGCGAGAACGCTTAATTCAATATGGCGCAGAAAGTCTGTCCGATGCCGAGCTACTGGCTATTTTTCTACGCTCCGGTTCCCAGCAACATTCGGCAGTTGATCTGGCGCGTTTGCTGATTCAGCATTTTGGTCATTTGACTGCGTTGCTCGATGCACCTTTACAGGAGGTCAGCCAGTTTCATGGCATGGGCATCAGTAAATATACTCAACTGATGGCCGTCAAGGAACTCGGACGGCGTTACATAGCCGAGCACCTGAAACAGGATGCACTGGAACTCACCAATTCCAAACGGCTGAGAGATTACTTACGTTTTGAACTGCTCGGTGAAACTCAAGAAGTGTTTGCCGTGCTGTGTCTGGATGCCAGTCTAAGAAAAATTGCCTTTAAAAAACTGTTTTATGGCTCCATCAATGCATGTGATATTTCCATTAATCAATTGTTGCGTTATGCCATTAGCCAACAGGCTACTTCCATTGTGATTGCACATAATCATCCACTGGGCCGGCCCTCTCCATCCAAGGCTGACCTGGCATTGACCCGTCAGATTCAACAAGCCTGCCAGCTGGTAGATATTCATCTGATTGACCATTGTATTATCGCTTTGGAGGGCAGTTTTTCCTTTGCTGAGCAGCAACTCATCAAACCAGAAATGCAGTATTGAATAGCACTTGACAAAGCAGGCACAACTCCACAAGATCATGAAAAAAATTGTGATGATTCCAATAAATGATCGTACGTGACCAGCCAACTGTTTTTAAACTGCTGTTTTCCTGGCGAGGGACGATTTTACCTAAAGTTTTGCCACCTTTGGGCGTGGTAATGCTGATGTCAGCTATCATTGGTGGCTTGTCACATATTGGCTATTTTCATTTTCCAGAATTACCCCTGGTCGGATTTACCCTGATTGGAGTGGTACTGTCTATTTTTCTTGGTTTTAAAAATACCGCCTGTTATGACCGCTGGTGGGAAGCGCGCAAACTTTGGGGAATTCTAATTGCCAATTCACGTCATTTTGACCGTGATTGCAGGATGCTGTCCCAAGGTCGCCGTGAGCGTGTGATTCAGCATGTGATTGTCTTTGCCAATGTACTCCGCGATCGCCTACGCCATCAAACAGCCAATCCGACTGAACTGGTTGAAACCAGCGGCATGAGCCAGCAGGCGGTGACCCAACTCTATCAGCAGGCCAATGCGCCGCAATATACCTTAAGCCTGATTCAATGGGAGTTAATGCAGGCGCTTAAAGAAGGTGAAATCTCCGATATCATCTATATGCAGATGAATAATCATGTGGCAGAACTAAGTATTGTCCAGACTGGTTGTGACCGGATTGCGACGACGCCTTTGCCTTTTGCCTATTCGGTCTTGCTGAATCGTACCGTCTATTTTTTCTGTTTTATTTTGCCTTTTAGTTTAGGTTCAACGCTTGGTCTGTTTACGCCTTTGCTGGTCGGCATTTTGGCCTATACCTTTTTGGGACTAGATGCGCTAAGTTCAGAAATTGAGGAGCCTTTTGGTACCCAAAGCAATGACTTGCCACTGGACTCTATGGTACGTACGATTGAAATTGAGCTGTTAGGAACGTTGGGTAAACCAACGCCACCACCGATTCAGGCTCAAGATCATAATTTGCTATAATTTATAATTCTCTCCTCGCCCTTTGCTATTAGTAGCGAAGGGAAAATCTTCTCTCAAATAAAAAAGATCGAGGTAAAGGAATGACTAAACAAAACTCTCCCAAATTCCGACCTGCCCCGGTTTAAGGCTCGGAACATTACCGAGTTTAATCCAGGGCATATGATCGCCATGAAAATCACTGCCAATCGAAACTTTAAGATCATGTTCAGCAATCATTCGATCCACCATCTGCCGGGTTGAACTTGGCTCAATCGCCGGTGGCAGCTCGACGGCATCTCCACCGAACTTGGCAAAATTCTCGATAAGATAACGGATATTGGTCGCAGATAAATCATATTTAGTCGGATGTGCCAGTATCGCAAAGCCACCACTTTCATGAATCACCTGAATCGTGTCTTCAAGACTCAAGCCATCAAATTTGACATAGGCTTTCTTGCCTTCCTTGATGTATTTATCAAAAGCCTGTTGCGGACGTGTCACCATCCCCTTTTCTACCAGCGTTTTGGCAATATGAGTCCGTGTCACCCGATCAGGGATATGGTCCACTTTGGCCAGTACATCAGCATAAATATCTTCACCAATTAAAGGAAGCAACAGATCACAAATCTGTTTAGAGCGTTCAGCCCTGATTTTCTTTTGCTGATTGAGGGCTTTTTGTAAAGGCTCAGGATTTTGCATATTTAGGGCGACGATATGCACGCCATAGTTTTTTTTGGTGGCAGGACGTGACCACTGGCTGGATATTTCCACCCCCGAAATGATCTTAATCGCATGATTTTTAGCGGCTTCCTCAGCCAATGCCAAACCGTCCATGGTGTCATGATCCGTCAGGGCCAAAGTATGGACAAGTTTTTCCACAGCCGCTTCGACTAATTGCTGAGGACTGAAAGTTCCATCAGAAATATTACTATGTGTATGTAAATCTACGCCGTGCATCTCTATACTATGACATTTATTTGATCAGATTTAGATACTCTAACATGAAAGCACTTTTAGACTTTGTGCCACTCATTATTTTCTTTTATTTATATAAAACTGTAGATCCAAAAGACACTGACCATCAATTGCTGCAATTGATCGGTTCTGCGGGGGGTGTCGACAATAATAATATTCTTGTTGCAACCACAGGTCTGATTATTTCCATGCTGGTCGTCTATGGTGCGTTATTTGTCATGCAAAAATTCCGTCTGGACAAGCAGCAATGGATTGTCTTGTTTATGACGGTGATTTTTGGTGGTATCACCCTGATCCTCAGCGATGATTTTTATATCCGTCTAAAAGCCGTGTTACTGAATCTGGTCTTTGCCGGGGTCTTTTTGTTATCGCCCTGGTTTAGCAAGGATAAAAAACCACTGATTCAGCGCCTGTTTGGTCCGGTATTCAATCTAAGCGAAAAAGGCTGGTTCAAGCTGAACTATGCTTGGGTTGCCATGTTCGTACTGATGTCATTTCTGCATACCTTTTTCGCCTATTTGTGGATGGATGGAAAATATTGGGGCGAATTTACCGCATTCGGTGACATGATCGTGATGTTTTCCTTTATCATTATTCAGTTTATTGTATTGCGCAAATACTTTAAGACCGCTGAATAAGTCCAACTACAAACGATTGAGATTCATCATGCCATTATTCGTCGTTAGCTGTACCGATCGGGAAGGTACAGTTGAAAAACGCCTCGCGATTCGCCCACAACATCTTGCACGTCTGGAACAGTTAAATGCTGAAGGCCGCCTGATTGTTGCAGGTGCCATGCCTAAAGATCCAGCCAATCCACAGGCCGGTTTTTATGGCAGTACCATTATTGTCGACTTTGACAGTCGTGAAGCGCTGGATACATGGCTACAGGATGAACCTTTCTTAAAAGAAGGTGTGTACGAACACATCGATGTCAAACCATTCAATAAAGCATTCCCTCAAGGATAAGGTTCATGCGTGTTGTTACTGCCAGTATCATTGGCCTATGTTTTATGATTTCTCCAGTATGGGCAGTCGAAGTTGCGCCTGCTCCTGTGATTCAGGAAAATCAGACAGCACAACCTCAAGGGGCAGCGGCGACTGCCCAAACCCAGTCTACGCCGAAACCTGCCATTATTCCTGCCGTAGCGACTTCTGCCCAGCCAGTGCCACCTGCCGAGAATAAACCTTTAACTGCAGAAGAAATCGCCAAGCTGAAAGCCCAGCAAGAGGCCAAGGTCAAAGCCTTGGTCAAAGATCAGGCCACCCGTTTGCAGCAACTGGAAAAAGCCAATCTGGAAGCACTATCGCAAAATCAGGAATTGCAGCTCAAGAATGACAACCTGGGCGTTCAGGTACAGGTGCTGCAAAGTGAACGCAGTGCGCAGATGTTCCTCTACGGTGCAGCAACATTGGCTGTCGGTGTATTGCTCGGCTTCCTAATTGCGAGCTATGTTTATACCAAACGTCGTCGTCAATGGTAAGCTATAGCCCTTCCCGATATCTTTAAGGTTGTACCCGTTTTGTCGCACGCAATTCAAACTGCCGATCTGGATTGGCAATTGGTGGATGGCATTGATGTGCCTGTGTCCAAGCAATTTGGTGATGTGTATTTTTCCAAAGACAATGGCTTGCTGGAAACCCGGCATGTCTTTTTAAATGGCAATGATCTCACGACGCGTCTGGCAGATTTAAAACCTTTTGAATATTTCTGTGTCGGTGAAACGGGTTTTGGTACTGGTTTAAATATTCTGGCGCTGTGGCAGCTCTGGCAACAGGTGCGTCCGGATAATCACAGTCATCTGCATGCGATTTCAGTTGAAAAATTTCCTCTTTCCAAAGTTGATCTGATTCGGGCCTTAAATGCCTGGCCAGAACTCAAGCCTTTAGCTGATCAACTCATCTCTCAATATCCGATGCCAATTGCCGGCTGTCATCGTCTCAGTTTTCCTAAAGAACGATTCAGTCTGGATCTATGGCTGGGTGATGCACATGATGTTTTCCCGGTGATTGAAAAAACTGCGCCGGTGAACGCCTGGTTCCTGGATGGTTTTGCGCCTTCCTGCAATCCGGACATGTGGGAAGAAAATGTTTTAAATAATATTGTACGTTTATCCGAGATCGGTACCACTTTCGCCTCTTTCAGTGTTGCTGGCGTCTTAAAACGTGGCTTAAAAAATCATGGGATTTCAATTTCCCGCCCACGTGGTTTTAAGCATAAGCGTGAAATGCTGAAAGCGATCTGGAATCCGGCTGAAGAGACTGAAAGTTCATTAATACAAGAAATCACTCAAAAAAAAACTGAGCGAGATACAGAGACCAATATCAGACCTAGCCAAATCGCTGTGATTGGCGCTGGAATCGCCGGTTTAAGTACAGCCTGGGCATTCGCTCAACGTGGTCATCAAGTCACGATTTACGACCAGTCAGCGCCACTCTCAGGAGGTTCTGGCAATCCACTGGCTTTGCTCAATCCCAAACTCTGTCCGGTTAAGCAAAGTGCTGAACATCTGATGACATTGGCCTGGCAACATGCCTTAAATCATTACCAAAAATTTAAAGCTTTCCGCCCGATTCAGGTCAATCAGCTTGGCTTAAAAAATCCTGAACAGCTTTTAGGATTGGCAGATGAATATCCTGAAGAAATTCTTGCTGTACAAGATACAGAGTCGCAAGAGCTTCAAACTGCATTTCCAAGTTTAAAATTACTAGAAGCTGGTGCAGTTTCACCTCATCAACTGCGTGAGGAGATTTTGCTGCATCCTCATATTCAATATCAACAGGCCAAAATTAGCCATATTGAAGCGGCTACAAAACCTCAGCTATTTGCTAATGAACAGGATCTAGGTGAATTTGATCATGTCATTGTCTGTACTGCGCGAGAAACAGCACAATTCTTTGCAGATTATCCAGTTTTGAAACCGATTCGCGGACAGGTCAGCTGGGTAAATAATCAAGCCCAGCCTTTAAGTCAAAATATTGCCTATAGTTACGGCGGTTATTGTATGCAACTGGATGCTGAACATCTAATCTTGGGTGCTTCTTTCTATCCAGGTCGCGATGATGCAGAGGTGTTGGCAGAAGATCATGTGCATAACTACGAACTGATTCACAGTGTCTTCCCCGAATATGCACAATCATTAGCTTCTACCGATACCTGGCAAGGTCGTGCATCGGTACGCGCACAAAGTCAGGATTATTTCCCCCTACTGGGTAAAATGAAAGCCGATGAGGAAATATACAGCTTTGCCGGTCTCGGCTCTAAAGGTTTTCTGTTTGCGCCGCTCTGCAGTGAAATTCTGGCAGCCCAGATTCTCGGTGAAGCCTGTCCGGTGCCATCCAGTTTAGTAAAAAAACTCAGTGTGACTCGTTTTCAAAAGAAAGTGAAAATGAAGAAACCGTATTTTAAGCTACAAATTTAATTACTATTTTGAATGAATCCCCCTAAATCCCCCTTTAAAAAAGGGGGGACTTTTCTCTACTTTTATGAATAAATAGAATAGATGTAGCTCCTCCCTTTAGAAAAGGGAGGTTGGGAGGCATTAAATCTCACCCATTAAAAAAGCGCCTTGCGGCGCTTTTTTTGACAGAATGCTTATACACCCTGTTCAAGCGGTAAGCCTGCATCACGGGCAGCACGAGTACCACCCATCAGAATGACATATTCACGTGAGCTGTCAAAACCCTCTAGTTTTTCCGCAGCACGTGGAGCTTTACTGCCCCCACCACACAAGATGTAAATGGGTTGATCCGCTGACACCTGAGTTAGGCTTTCTGCTGAAAGATCGTTAATGGGCTGATTCACCGCCCCTTTCACGTGTGCTTCAGCAAAAGCACTTGAATCGCGTACATCCCAGATAATTGCATTTTCTGGGAACTCAAATGTTGTAATTTCTTGTTTACGGATCATTGCGCACTCCTTTGATGTAAACAACACTTGGCAAATGAAGAAAACATCCCTAGCATCTCAGATATTCTTTCCCTTTGTAAAGGTCTAAACTATGCCTTCTTTCGATATTGTTTCTGAATTAGAAATTTTTGAAGTAAATCATGCAGTTCAAAACACCCAAAAAGAAATTGCGACCCGCTTTGATTTCCGTGGTCAGGACGTTTCTATTGAACTGAATGAAAAAAACAAGGAAATCAAAATCTCGACTGAAAGCGATTTCCAGTGTGAACAAGTCTATAGCATGCTGGAAAGTCATTTCTTTAAACGCAAAGTCGATATTCAGGCGCTTGATCCACAAAAAATGACGGCTTCTGGCAAAAATGTGATTCAGGTCATCAAGCTTAAAGATGGTCTTGACTCAGATACCGCAAAAAAAATTAATAAAGCCATTAAAGAAAGTGGGATTAAGGCGCAATCTTCTATTCAGGGCGACAAGATTCGTGTGACTGATAAAAAACGCGATACATTGCAGCAAGTAATGGCATTCTTGAAAGAACAGCAATTTGGTTTGCCTTTACAGTTCAATAACTTTAAAGATTAAGACAGCAACGTCTGTAGAAGGAATTATGGCAAAGAACAACCGATTAGCCAGATTAGTCAAAGCCACTGCACGATTACCGCAAGGCATTCGTACTGCTTTGTTAAGTAAAACTTTTGGCCGGGTGGTCCCGATGGTCGGCTCTGCCAAGATTCGTTATGAGGAAATGAGTGCATCCAAAGTGGTAGTAAGTATGGCCAATCATAAAGCCATGCAGAACCATATCGGACAAATCCATGCATGTGCAATGGCCCTGCTGGCAGAAACAGCAACCGGGTTTGTAACCGCAATGAATGTACCGGATAGCGCAGTGGTTTTGATTAAGAGTCTAAAAGTAGACTTTAAACGTCCGACCAAAGGTGCCCTGACGGCAGTTGCTACCTTGACTGCTGAACAGCAACAGCTTATGCAAAGTTCAGACAAGGGTGAAACTCTAGTTCAAGTTGTGGTACGTGACGAATCGGGTGAAGCACCGATTCAATGCGAGATGCTCTGGGCCTGGATTGCCAAAAAGCAATTGAAGCAGACTTGATATCAATACAGACAAAAAAATCCCAGATCATTAATCTGGGATTTTTTATGAGACGAATTATGACTTCTGCTGAGATTCTAGAAACTTCTGTTTTGCTTCTTCTGGAATCGGACGTTTATTGCCCTTCACATCCACTGCCACAAAGGTAAATACCCCTTCAGTCACGCGTACAGGCGGACGTGAGTCGTCATGGCTATCCCATACTTCAATTTCCATCTGGATGGAGGTATTGCCGACTTTTAAAATTTTGGTATAGCAGCTAATCACATCACCGACTTTTACCGGAACCAGGAAGGTCATCTGGTTAATCGAAATCGTGGCACAACGTCCCTTTGAAAATCGTTCTGCGTGAATCGCGCCTGCCAAGTCCATTTGTGAAACGATCCAGCCACCAAAGACATCACCACTCCAGTTGGTATCTGCAGGCATTGCGATCGTCTGTAGGGAAAGAATCCCCTCTGGTCTTACTTGAAAATCTGACACTTTCACTCCAGGCATTTGAATTAGGGTTGGGTATTTAACTGCTGATCAAGCCATTTTTGCAGCTCGCTTGACCGTAATGCACCGCTTATTCTAGCAATTTCGTTGCTTTTATTCATCAACACCAGCGTCGGAATACTGCGAACATTAAATGCAGAACTTAAGCGCGGATTCGCTTCGGTATCAATTTTGGCAAAAACTACATTTGGATATTGCTTCGCGACAGTCGCAAAATGCGGTGCCATCATTTTACAGGGACCACACCATTCTGCCCAGAGATCAATCAGGATGGGCAAGTCACTATGCGTGACAAACTGGCTGAAATTTTGCTCATTCAGTTCAATCGGTGCTAGTGGAATCAGGGCTTGATGACATTGACCACAAGCAGGATTGGCAGTGAGTTTATCTTCAGGGACACGGTTTTTGGCCAGACATTCCGGACATACAATAATCATCTAGCGCACTCCAATATGTTGATGTAAGAATTCTAATTGGGTCGAAACTGCTTTTTCAAACCATTCCCCATGATAAATATCAAAATGCCGGATATTCCACTCATGATATTGCACAAATGGCGCAATATTGGTCGCAGTTTCCCGACTCGATTCAATGGGAATCAGACTATCCAGTTTTGCCGCAATAAACAGGACGGGAATGTTGATCTTTCTTACTTCCTGAATCGGTCGATAGCGCATCAGTTTAAAGAATGCCCGTGCAGGAATATGACCACTCCAGTAATAATCCGGATTGACAATCGATAGATAACCTTCATAACTGTCCTGCGTCGGCATAAAACAGAGTTCATGTGGATCAACTACAGGTAAGGTTTTTGGTGCCATACCAACCTTGGCCCCCATATAATCCTGACTGGAAACTTTAAGCGCCTTGGGGAGTTGCTGTAAAGGATATAGTTGGGCACTTTCAGCCCCATCGACAAAAGGCACCTGTACCATCGCCGCCTGAATATTTTTCAGCTCTGCTGCAAGTGTCAATACATGCCCACCACTTAAGGCCGTACCCCAGAGCACGATCCGTTTACTGTCAATCGATTTGCGTTCCTGAATATGTCTGATCATGGTTCGCCAGTCATCGAGCTGGGCATTGATCGACACCAGTTCACGCGGGCGTCCGGTGCTACCACCCCAATAGCGATAATCAAATAAAACCACCGCATAGCCGGCACTGGCAAAACGCTGGGCATATTGCACCAGTTTAAATTGACGTAAGGCAGCCAGACCATGGGCCATCAAAATTACGGCCGGTTTTTCTATATTTTTAGGCCGATAAAAATCTGCAGCAATCACTTCCTGACCGCTTTTGACATACAGTGGTTCAACTGTATAAGCCTGCATACGCGCTCCATTGCGTTATCTTATGGTTATCATCATTTATAAAAATTTCAGAACAGGTTCAGCATGTTTTCAGCTTAATGCTATCATAAAGCATATCGATATAAATGAAATGATGGAGTGGCGTCATGAGCGAAAATGTAGGTTTTGCTGGTCAAATTGGTCCGGAACACGTAACTCAAGTGGTTGAGAAAGGTTTTAAGTCGATTATCAACAACCGTCCGGACATGGAAGGTGGCACTGAGCAGCCAAGCAGTGCACAAATTGAGGAAGCTGCGCGTGCGGCAGGTCTGGATTATGTGTTTCAGCCAGTAGTAGCCGGTCAGATTACTGAGCTTGATGTACGCACTTTTGCCAATCATTATAACGAGTTACCAAAACCGATCTTGATGTTCTGTCGTACTGGAAACCGCTCGAATAACTTATATCAACTGGCAAAACAGATGGACCTGCTGGATGATTAAGTCGTTCTGGAAAGGTGTGGTACTGGCAACCTATTTTAGCTGTATTACACCTGTTTTTGCTGCAAATGATCTTAGCCGTGCGCTGACCTCTACGGTGAGTGTTACGGGGCAAATGACACCAAGCAAGTTTCAACATTTGATTCAGCAAGGTTTCAAATCTGTGATTGTGAATCGTCCTGATCAGGAAACTGGTAATAATGTTACGGTGAGTCAATTACGCTCTATTGCGGAAAAATCTCAAGTGAGTGTGATTTATCAACCTGTAGTGAGTGGCCAAATTTCCCAAGCCAATATTGAGGAATTTGCGCGATATTATAATGAGCTGCCAAAGCCGATTTTGATGGTCTGCCGTAGTGGTACACGTTCAGCAGCTCTGTTCAATCAGGCAAAAATACAAGGATTGATACATGAATAAAGTGTTATTGGTACTTTGCTTAAGCCTGACGTTTGTCGGCTGTAGTTCGATGAATGTGAAGCCAACTGTAGGTGTGAGTGTCGGAACTGCAATTTAAGTTTTTAAATTTTAGCTCCCATAAAAAAACAGCACCGGAGTGCTGTTTTTTCTTACTTTATTGGCAATTTGAACTTATGCCATATGGACTATTTAGGTTAGGACCATATGTACCATCTGAACTATAATCACTACTTAATGACGCTAAGCCAAGATTATAAGTTGTTCTCGTTGGCAAGCTTGCTACAGTCGATGAAGCGCCGACCTGTATATTTAACCACTGTGCATAAATCTTAGGATAACGAATTGTTAAATCAAATTTCCCTTCTTTATCCGTTGTATAAGTAGCAACTTTATCTTCTCCTTTTCCTAAGAAGCTCACTACTTTTACAGGGACTGTCGTATTCGGATTAACTTCTGTATTTGTCACTGCATTACCACTAGCATTGGCAATACAAGATAATGCAGAGTTCAAAATTAATGGCTTAGTCACATCATTATCAGTGAAATACACTTCATTAGGACCGACCCACATCGCTTCTGGTGCCCCTCCAATCACTGGAGCTAATGCCCAAATGTATTGACCTTTTGTATATGTTGTAGCTATAACAGACATATCTACAGGTTGGTTAGCCAAAGGCTTACCATCAAAATCACTTACTTTAACTGAAAGATTTTTTGTGTAATAAACCCCATCGCTAGAACTTTCAATAGCAGTTGGATTCACACCAATTACAATTGAAGCACGTGGATTTTCATCAGCAACATTATTGATCAGAATACGACCAATTTGCTGTGCATCACGGTAACCTTCTTCTATATAACGTGCTGTTAAATCTAATTCATCTGAATCAAAATTAATTGCCAAATAGTTAGGATTACGAGCACTTTCATCAACTTTCACACGGAATGTTGCTTGACCTGCTTCATTTGTAGTCAAACCAGACGGTCCGACAATCACAACTCCATTTAAGACAAAGTTTTGTAACTCTAAACTCACATATTTATCTGCAACACCACCACCATTACGATCTAACAAAGTCACTGTCACATCAGCCATATCATTTTTAACATTCATAGCAGGCTTAGATGATTCAATTCTCAAATTATACTGCGCTGGCAATGGTTCCGCTGGACTTGCTGGAGTTGGTCTAAACGCATCCAAACGATAAATATTACTTGCAGTTGCGCCATCTTCATTGAGATGTTCAGCAATCAGCTCAATACCGCTGGCAATCAACAAATCACCATCTACCGTTGCCCCATCAATTTCGACAGAGAAGAAAGCATTACCGTTACTATCCGTTAAAACTGTTTGAGGTTCACTTGTATTCGTCGGATGTCCACTACCTTGAGTACCAATAATCAAAGTCGCTGAATTTAGAGCAGAAAGTTTAACTAATTGATTAGAAACTGGTTGACCATCTTTATTATTCAAAGTAACAGTGACAATTGTGCGATCACCTGCAACACTCAAATCATTTTTATCTGGTGAAATAACCAATGAGTTTGTATTTACTGCATTTTTAACCTCAAAAGTTAATTCTGCATTCAGTTTCGTACCATTTGGTTTTGTAATAGATCCTGTAACAATGATATTACCCAATGCTAGTAAAGCATCTTTATCCGCTTTAGATAAATTAGTCGGAATAATCAAATCTACAACAACATTTCCTTCCTTAGAAACAAGTACCGTTTCATTATTCAAGAATACACCCAAATCAGTAACTTCTTTAGGTAAACTCAATTGAACTGGAACACCACCAGTATTTAGACCAATTTCATCTTTTACCGCAACTTGAATTTTTTGAGTTTCACCAAACTCAATATACTTACTTTCAGAAGTTAAACGTAAATTTAGTGCCTCATCAGGTACTGTGACCTGAATGGTACTTGTCTGCTGTAGACGATCGCCATTGTTTAAATTCGTACCAACGACTGCAAAAGTAATCCCTTTTTTAGCTAAATCTGGGTCATATACCCCTTCAGATACAGTAATCGTAAACTCTGCTTCACCTTTACTATTCGTTTGCGCTGGTACATCACTTAATGTCACACGGCTAGAAGTGAGGCTAGATAGTGCAAGTGCAATTGGTGTATTAGGAATAGCTTTACCAGAAGCATCTTTTGCAATTACTTTAACTCGTGTCTCACCACCTAAAACTGAGATCGAATTAGCGTCTACTATATCTAAAGCAACTAAATCTTGGAAAACCACAGCTGGTTGACTAACATCGATTTTTTTAGAAACAGTATAAGCCGAACCATCTTTGCGCTGACCAATTAAACCAACAGTAATACCATTTGTAATCAAGTTAGCGAGTTCAGTCGTATTGTTTGCTTTCACTTTTACAGTGAATACCGCTTTACCATCATCCCTTGTTACAAGTGCAGATGAAGAAACTAGGCTAACACCATTATTTAAGGCTGCATCATTAAAACCAATACCGATTTTTTGACCTGCGTAAACTAAGTTATCAGTTCCTTTAGCATCAACTGTAACATTAAAAGTATATTCTTGACCGACACTGAGCGCTGTACTACCAGGCATTTCTACAACGAAATGATCTAGATCAATCTCAGTATTATCTGTCGGCGCTTTAAAGTTAAGGGTCAGTGTTTGCTGAGCATTTGTATTAGACTCTGATTTAGCCGTAATGCGAATACCATTCGCAAGTAATTCTTTTTGTTTGGTTGAACCATTTGGCCTATATAAATAAGTAAATGTTGCATGACCATCTGCTTGCGTTGGTAAAGATGAACTACCAGATAAACTCAAACCTAATGCTTGTAAATCGCTTATAGCGAGAGTTGGTAATGCAACAGATACTGTTTCACCTTTTAAGGCACTTCCCTTCACACCTACAGCTTTTACTTTGACTTCAATCTTTTGCTCTTGCGTGTAATCAAATGCAGTATTAATTGGGTCAACCATTAGGTATCCCACGGCTTCTTCAGACTTGGTTTCGTCTTCTACAGCAATCTTCACATTTGTACTGATACTATTATCGGTTGTGAACGTCGCTGTAATACCAGCCGCGACCAGAGCATCTACAGCGGCTTGTGTCTTAGCACCTGTGCGTAAAGTATAGCTAACATAACCATCTTTAAATTCTTGCGTTGCAGCTTCATCAAATTTAACAGCATTAGAAACTGCTTCTGCATTTAATGTTAATGTCACTTTACCTTGAGTTGCTGCCTCACCCTTGTTATTAATACCTTTAACGGTAATTTTAACAAGATCATCCTTAGCATTAACTTTATAAGAAGATTGAACTTCTAGACGTTGCAGAGCCAACTCATCTGAAGAGTTGGTATTTTCCGTGATAACCGTAATTGTATCTTGAGCAAAAACTTCCTGATTATTATCAGTATATACTGCTCGGATATTAATCCCTTGTTGGGACAAAGCAATTGGATAGCTTGAATTAGTGGTTACTGTAAATGTTGCATAGCCTTGAGCATCTGTTTCTACTTCAGCTTTATCTAACTTCACACCATAGGCATCACTTAAGTCAGTAAATAATAATTGTACTTTTTTATTTGCCAATGGAATGTCGTTACTATTTTTAGCACGAACTTTAATAACTGATTTACCACCCTGTGCAACTACAGGTTTATCTTCTTTAATAATTTCAAGTTTTTGTACGACTTGAGAGACTTCCTTAAATGTAATCGCACCTTTAACTGTTTTTTGAGCCTTATGCTCATCAACCAAAGTAAATACGAGCTCTCCCGAAGTTGCTGTTAATTGCTTAATTTCATCCGCTGTAAGATCCGTATTTGCTTTGATCGTAAATTCAGCTTGACCTTGTTCATTTGTTGGAACATTCGAACCTGAGATAATAGAAAATTTACCCAACATATTAGAAGGTAAGGACAAAGTAACATCTTGGCCAGCTTTTACACCACCATTCTTATCAGTTACAGTCGCTGCTATTGTAGCTGAACCATTTGGAAGATTTAAAACGATACCTTGCTGAGCCTTAATTTCATATTCACTCTGCATTTGGCTGGTTTTAAAAATATTTAAAGTATGTGTTTGCTGAATCGTTGTACCTGCTACTGTCGTAGTCAGTTGAACCTTTCCATTTTCGTTTGCGATTTTAGGAATATTGAGCTTAAATGTTGCATAACCGCCAGTAGTCGTCGTGACTGTAGAATTTTCACTTGTAACATTTAGTTTTTCAGCATCAGCAATAGAAAGAGTTACGCTCTTGCCTTCGATACCACCTTTGTCTTTATTTAAAATTTGAACAGAAAACTCAACGACTGAACCATCATTTACTTTAGTGATTGGATTACCTTCAGCATCACTAATTGAATCAATTGCAACACTGTCTACAATCTGTGCAGTATTATTTTCAGACGTATTATCCTGTGTATTACCACCTGTACCATCAGATGGAGAATCATTATTGTAATAACCATCGCTCCCCCCCCCCCCACATGCAACCAAAGAAATCGATGTTGCTAAAACTGTTGCATTTACCCCTAGATTTTTTAAACTTATTAAAAAACTCATGATTTGTCCTGCTCGATATAATAATTAAGTCGCCAATAATAAGGCTTCTGGGTTTTACACAAAATTTACTCAAATTAGCAAAAATAAGCAATCTAGTTACATAATTTACACCAGAAACATTGTAAACCATAAATAGGAAATAATTATGTTTTGAGACTTGGTAATCATTCTATGTACGACCTCATTATAATTGGCGCAGGCACTGCAGGAATCAGTGCTTATAATAAAGCCATTAAACACACCCAGAATATTTTAATTATTAATGATGGCCCATGGGATACCACCTGTGCACGTGTGGGCTGTATGCCAAGTAAACTGCTGATCTCATCTGCAAATCGTATGCATGACATTCAATCCGCAAACAACCTCGCTTTACAATATGATACTGTAGTAGATACTTCTGGTGTCATGCAAGGTATGCATATCCTTAGAGAACGTTTCATTCGCGCAACCTTAAAAGGCGTAGATCAATGGGAAACTTCACATAAAGTTTCTGGGCATGCAAAGTTTATTGATGCGCATACAGTTGAAGTCAATGGACAATCTTATCAGGCCAAAAGCTTTATTGTTGCTGTAGGCTCACGCCCCAATATTGATGAAACTCTAAAGCAAAAATTAAAAGACAAATTCATCACTTCCAATGAAATATTTGAATTTTCCCAATTACCTAAGTCTTTAGCAGTGATCGGGAGTGGCATCATTGCAATTGAATTAGCTCAAGCCATGCAACGCCTGGGTGTACAAACCACAATGTTTGCGCGTAGTCAAAAATTAGGTGCTTTAACTAGCCCAATCTTACAAAAACTGGCGCAAGAGCAATTCAGCAAAGAGCTCAATATCAAATTTAAAACCTTACCAGATGAGATTGAGATCCAAGCTGATAAAATAAAGATTAACTTTACAGAAAATGATCAGACTAAGAGTATTGAAGTTGAATATGTCTTAGGTGCTACAGGTCGGCAAAGCAATATAGATCGTTTAGGTCTAGATCAACTCAATTCAATATTCAAGGACATCAAAAACCTTCCTATCGATAAAAAAACCAAACAACTTGCGAATCTACCTATATTTATAGTCGGTGATGCTGCGCCTGATGCACCCATTCAACATGAAGCCGCGCATGCCGGCAAACAGGTAGTTCATAACTGTGTGAATTATCCGAATGTAAAACCTATTACTGCTTTAACACCATTAGCTATTGTATTTTGTCATCCTGAAATGGCGATTGTCGGAAAAAGCTTTAAGCAACTAGAAGATCAACAAGTCAACTTTATTCGAGGATTCGTCTCTTACGAAAACCAAGGACGTGCGCTAGTCCTAGCGGAAAACACAGGCGGAGTAGAAGTTTATATTGATAAAAACTCAGGTAAATTACTTGGTGCAGAACTCTTCTGTTCACAGGCAGAACATCTGGCCCATTTATTAGCCTGGATGATTGATGCAGATCAAGATATTCACCAGATCCTAAAGAAACCTTTTTATCATCCTACGCTGGAAGAGGGTCTTAGAACTGCCTTTAAACATGCTCGACGTCAGTTTGATGCATTGCAAGAAAAAAGTTAAGCAATCCAACCCTTACTCAAGGTTAATTATCGCTCTAGCTTAATATTGGACACTGTATAAAGTTAACTTTATATGAATACCGAATCGTCAAGACAATTACTCCATGCACAAAAAAACACCCCCTTCTAACGAAGGGGGTGTTTAGAATAATGAGCTGGCGATGACTTACTCTCACATGGGTAACCCCACACTACCATCAGCGCTAAGAGGTTTCACTTCTGAGTTCGGGAAGGGA
>NZ_JAMXXS010000021.1:0-54741 GCF_024129595.1 Acinetobacter lwoffii
ACGAGGCATAGCGAATAGTAAAATTGGGTTTGGCGATTTGATTTTACTACTTCGCTATTTTTTTAAGCTAAAAGTGTCAACACACCCTAATTAATTTATAATTCTTTTTTCAAAAAATCGATCCTATTAAAAATCCTTTTAAAAAAACTAAATAATTGAATTTAATATATTTTTTAAACCACCTAAAAGAAGTTTATTCAAAATTAAAATATGTAGATAAATGAAATCTAACCTATTCAATAGAACTTATTTCGGTTTATTTTATCGGCCTTTTCCAAGAATGCTCAACTTTAATTTTTAAAATAAAATGATCTAAATAAGGGAGATTTTGCGAGGGATTTCAAAGTGTTTAACGATATTTTTTATTTTTAACTATCTTGAAGTTTTCATTATGCAGTTCATCCACACTTCACTCATCATAGAGTCAAAACGTTGAACACTAGTTAAGAACCTAACCATAATAAAGACATCCCAATATCCGGCATACATATCCTCATGCTGGATACCGGGAATCATCTCATTTATGCACTCAGTTGTTCATCACGCTTGAATACCAGTTCTCCCTTGAGTGAACTGTCTGCATCAAAATAATAGCCATCAGTATTAAAAGCTTTTAGCTCTTCGACACGATCAATTTTATTTTCAATCATAAAACGCGCCATAAGACCCCGTGCTTTTTTGGCATAGAAACTAATCACTTTATATTTGCCATTTTTCTGATCCAGAAATACCGGCTTGATAATGTCCGCCTGAATTTTGCGCTCGTTGACTGATTTATAATATTCATCAGAGGCGATATTCACCAGGATTTCAGAATTTGCTGCTGCTAGATCCTGATTAATCAGATCAGTAATGTGATGCGCCCAGAAGTCATATAGGTTATGCCCGCGGGAATTGGCTAACTTGGTTCCCATTTCCAGACGGTACGGCATCATTAGATCCAAAGGACGTAACAGTCCATATAATCCAGACAACATGCGTAAACGGTCTTGTGCATAGTGCAGATCTTCATGTTTCAAACTATAAGCATCCAGACCTGTATAGACATCGCCTTTAAATGCAAAAATCGCCTGACGGGCATTGGCTAAATTAAAATCTGGCTGCCAGTCATTAAAACGTGCGGTATTTAAACTGGCAATCTTTTCACTGACACTCATTAAGCTGGAAATTTCTGTTGCAGAAAGTGTGCGACAAACTTTGATCAAGTCCTGTGAATGTTCTAATAATCTCGCTTGAGTAAATTGGTCAGTCGGTAATGGAGTATCGTAATCGAGAGTTTTGGCTGGAGAAATTAAAGCGAGCATGGCAACCTGGTCAAAAAATGATTAATTAAACTATATCAGTCTGCTTATTTTAATTCCAATTCATGTTTTTATTCACCATAATCGTTAAAATGCACGATTCTCCTGTTAATCATCGGTTTTTATATGCCCGAGCAAATTTTTCTTCAAGGGCCTGCGGGTCAGATTGAAGTTTTTGTGGATTATCCTCAGGGTGAAGTGAAAGGATTCGCGGTAGTTTGTCACCCCCATCCATTGCAAGGCGGTACACCACAACATAAGGTCCCGGTTTTACTGGCACAAATGTATTTGGAGCGTGGCTGTATTGTGTATCGTCCAAGTTTCCGTGGTTCTGGTCAAAGTGAAGGTATACACGACGAGGGCTTCGGTGAAACGGATGATGTATTAGAACTCATTCGGTTCGCTCGCAACCAGCATATTGCCCTGCCTTTTTATGCAGGCGGTTTTAGTTTTGGTGCGCATGTCATGGCAAAAAGTTATGCAGCCTTACCGGTAGAATTGCAACCAAAGCAAACCATTTTATGTGGTCTGCCGACTGCAACAGTGGCTGGTATTCGCCATTATGTTACGCCTGCAATTAAAGGCGACATCCTGTTCATTCATGGTGAAGCCGATGAAGTGACTTTGCTCTCAGATATGATTGAATGGGCAAAGCCACAACGCCATTTAGTGACCGTATTACCTGGTGCCAACCATTTCTTTACCGGCTATTTAAAGCAATTGCGGATCGCAATGACCCGGTACTTAGCGCTTGGCTAAATAAAAAAACCCATCAGATGATGGGTTTTTTTATTAAAAGACAAAATCTTCTGCAAAAATTTCATACATCACAGCCCGATATTTAGGCTTATCGATGTAACGGATAATTTTTCCGCCCAAGCGGTCTGCAATTTTACGGCTAGCCCAGTTCTCTTCTGCTACCGGATAGCTTAAGACTTGAAGCCCTAATGTATTGAAAGCATAGGCCACAACACAATGCACTACTTCATGTCCATAATGATGACCATGCGCGGTTTCACGGATCCAAATACCGACTTCAGGTATTTCATCATCAAGTCGATGCAAACCACATAGTCCAATAAATTCTTGTGTTTCAATATGACGGATCACAAATACATATTCTTTATGATCGGTCATATTTTCCAGCCAATTTTTCCAGACTGTTGCAAATTCCTGTTCAGATTCTGGTGCATCCCACGCCATAAAACGTGTCAAACTCGGCGTAATTGAAGCATAAGCTTCTTCGGCATCGGCTGATTTAAAACAATTCAGGATCAAGCGTTTAGTTTGCAGTGTGGGCAAAGCTGATTGAGTCTGTTGAATTAGTTCTTCCATTCAAACTCGCTAAAGCTTTCCTGCTCTTTTAGAGAGGTTTCCACTGCCTGTGCAAGCTGATTAAGCAAACTTCTTTCGGTGATACGATCCAGCCAGTCCTGTTCTTCTTCAGGATATGAGGCAATTTCACAGATCAGATGCCCTTGTTCATCTCTGGTTTCGCAACTTACCGATAAAGGCAGCGCATGTTCTTCCACACTAACAGCAACCTGAGCTCCACTTTGGCTTAAAGTCTGAAAACCATATTTGCCTAATTTTTCGGCAAGCAAGTGTGCTACATATTCCTGGGTTTCCTGACTATCCCGTGGTGTTTGGTTCTGGGTATTGGCCATGAATTTTAATTTTCGCATCGCTACTTCCAAATGGCTTTTTTCTTATATGGGTTTAGCATAAGCAATATAAACAAAACAGCCAAGCAAAAGCTTGGCTGTTTCACATAATTTTAAAAATTATTCTGACACTTGAATTGGCAGTCCTGCAATTGAGGTCAATTCTGTAAACGTCGGGAAACTGGTTGCGACCGTTTCGGTTCCGACAATCTTGATCTGCTCAGAATTACGCAAACCGGCAATCGAAAAACTCATCGCGATACGGTGATCATGATGTGATTCAATTTCACCACCGCTAAAGATTGGCGACCAGTCACCAGACTTGCCTTTACCTTCAATAATAATGCCATCTTCAGTTGGGGTACAGTCAATACCCATGGTTTGAAGACCATCCACCATGACCTGAATACGGTCCGATTCTTTGACACGCAGTTCAGCCGCACCCGTCAGGATCGTTTGACCTTCCGCACATGCCGCTGCAATGAATAATGCAGGGAATTCATCAATGGCCAATGGCACCTGATCTTCCGGCATATGAATGCCTTTTAATGTACGTGTACCACGAATACGAATATCGGCAATCGGTTCACCGCCCGCAATACGCTCGTTTTCAACCGTAATGTCAGCACCCATTTGCTTGAGGATTTCAATCACACCAGTACGGGTCGGGTTAATACCGACTGCTTCAAGGGTGACGTCCGAATTTTCAGTAATGGCTGCACCCACCATAAAGAAGGCTGCTGAAGAAATATCAGAAGGCACCTGAATATTGGTTCCAACCAGCTTACCACCACCTTGCAGTGAAATTCGGTTGCCTTCGGTTTTCACTTCATAACCAAATGCACGCAGCATACGCTCAGTATGGTCACGAGTTGGTTCAGGCTCAGTTACCGAAGTTTCACCTTCCGCCCACAGGCCTGCAAGTAAAATTCCCGATTTCACCTGAGCAGAGGCCATTGGCAAATCGTACTGAATCCCTTTCAGGTTTTGATTGCCAGTTATGGATACAGGTGGCGTGCCGCGCTCACCCGTAGTCTGGATCTGCGCGCCCATTTCACGTAAAGGCTTGGCAATGCGTTCCATTGGACGTTTAGACAGTGAAGCATCACCGGTCATCACAGAATCAAATTTTTGTGCAGCCAACATACCGGATAGCAAACGCATTGAAGTGCCCGAGTTGCCCATATAAATGGCAGACTGTGGCGCTTTAAGGCCATGCATACCAACACCATGAATGGTGACTTCGCCATTTTTAGGGCCTTCGATACTCACTCCCATATCACGGAAAGCTTGCAGTGTCGCTAAAGCATCTTCCCCTTCCAGAAAGCCAGTCACATGCGTGGTACCTTCAGCAATCGCACCAAACATGATCGAGCGATGTGACACAGATTTGTCACCTGGCACGGTAAATTTACCCTGAAATTTCTTGGCACCCGGCTGAATGGTAAATTGTTGTGTCACTTTGTTTTTCTCCATGAAAGGTTTCTTGGCGAGCATATGGTTAAAATGCTGGCGAGCTGCCTGCGCATGACCCAATAAGCCCATCAATGCGTGGGAATCTTCATCTTCAATCAATTTGCGGATAATCGCGAGCTGCTGTTCAAAGCCATCGACAGCATTCAGAACTGCTTTTTTGTTGGCAAAAAAGATGTCATGCCACATTTGTGGATCGCTAGCGGCAATTCGCGAGAAATCCCGGAAGCCACCGGCAGCATAACGAAATATATCTAAATTGTCTTCACGCTTGGCCAATTGCTCAACCAAGTTGAATGCCATGAGATGCGGAAGATGACTGGTATGCGCCAGCACTTCATCGTGCTTATCAACATCCATACAAATCACTTCGGCTTTCGCCGCTTGCCACAGCTGAATCAGTTTATCGACGGCCCAGTCTGCACTGCTTGGCAGTGGCGTCAAGATCACCTTGTGATTGGCAAATAAATCAACTTTACCTGCATGCACCCCGGTATGCTCGGCACCTGCAATCGGATGGCCCGGTACAAAACCTTCAGGCAGTTCATCGCCAAAAACCGCTTTCGCTGCATCGACCACATTACCTTTGGTACTACCCACATCAGTAATAATGGTATTGGCAGATAAATAAGGCTTGATAGCTTCCAGCACCTTTTGCGTGGCACGTACCGGCAATGCCAGTACCACCAGATCAGCGCCTTTGACCGCCTCTACAGGATCGGCATAGCCTTCGGAAATCAGGCCAAGAGATTTAGCATCTTCCAAAGTCTTTTGTGAACGTGTCGATGCAACAATGTCATTGGCCAAATGCTCGGCTCGAATGACACGCGCCAGACTTGAACCAATCAGTCCAAGCCCGATAAATGCAACTTTTTCAAACAGTGGCTGCGACATGGTTTAAGCTTTTGCCTCTAAACCGAGTACTTTAGCCAATGCGCTCAAGAATTTCGCATTTTCTGCTTCAGTACCAATCGATACACGAATGTGATTAGAAATACCGACCGGACGCACAATCACCCCTTGCTTAAGCAAACCATTGAAGGTCGCTGATGGGTCTGCTTGTACATCTACCAGAATAAAGTTGGCACGTGAAGGTACATAGTTAAGACCCAAAGCCTTAAAGCCAGCTTCAAGTTGCGCCATACCGGCTTTATTCACTTCACGAGAACGCGCGATAAAATCTTCATCTTTCAGTGCAGCCACCGCAGCCACCATCGCAAGATGGTTGACATTAAATGGTTGACGAATACGGTTCAGGTAATCTGTCACTTCAACTGAAGCCAGAGCAAAACCAACACGTAGTGCAGCCAAACCATAACACTTCGACAAAGTACGGCTAACGATCAGGTTTGGATATTGCGCAAGGAATTTCAAGCTGTTGAAGTTTTCCGGGAAATATTCCACATAGGCTTCATCCAGAACCACGATGACATTAGCAGGAACTTTTTGCATGAAAGCTTCAAATTCAGCTTCTTCGAACCAGGTTCCCGTCGGATTATTCGGGTTTGCAATGAAAACGAGTTTGGTGTTGTCCTGAATGGCAGCCGCCATGGCTTCAAGGTCATGCGAAAAGCCTTTAGCTGGTACTTCGATCGCTTGTGCATTAATGGCTTGAGTTACCAATGCATAAACTGCAAAAGCATGCTGGCTATACACCACAGAATCATTTTCTGAAACGAATGCGCGGGCAAACATTTCCAGTAAGTCGTTTGAACCATTCCCCAAAGTAATCTGATCATGATTAAAACCAAACTGGGTTTTGATCTGATCTTTCAGGATAAAACCACCACCATCTGGATAACGGCCAATTTCAGCAATTTCCGCAGCGACCGCTTCTTTGACTTTATCTGAACAACCCAGCGGATTTTCATTTGAAGCCAGTTTGACGATATCGGTAAGACCCAACTCGCGCTCAAGTTCACTGATCGGCTTACCCGGTTGATATGGCTTTAATTTTGAGATGCCTGAATTGGCTGGAACAAACGACATTTTAGACTTCCAATTTTAGGTATAAAACAGTGGTCAGCACCCTCGCCCTGACCACGGATAGCTGACTTAAAGTACAGCTGCAGGATATGAACCGAGCACGCGAACTTCTTTAACCAAAGGACGAATTTCTTCAATGGCTGCTTTCACGTGTTCCTGCTCAATATGGCCTTCAAGATCAATGAAGAACACATAAGCCCATTTTTCAGGAAGTGCAGGACGGGTTTCAATGCTGGTCAGACTGATATTGTGCTTGGCAAACGGCGCCAGAATTTCCAGCAAAGCCCCGGCACGATCATGTGCTGAAATCAGTAATGAAGTCTTGTCATTACCACTTTGTGGCACTTTTTCACGGCCAATCACCAGGAAGCGTGTGGTATTTTCCGGATTGTCCTCGATATTGCTGTGCATGATTTCGAGATCATAAATGCTCGCAGCAATTTCAGAGGCAATTGCAGCAGAATGCCATTCATTACGAATACGGCGTGCTGCTTCCGCATTGGAACTTAAAGCGACACGTTCCACACCTGGATAATGCGCATCCAGCCACTTACGGCACTGTGCCAAAGTCTGCTGATGCGCATAAATCTGTTTGATGCTGTCTTTACGGGTATTTTCAGAAATCAGGAACTGATGGTGAATCGGTAATTCAACTTCGCCAATCACATTCAGGTTCGAGGTTTTGAAACAGTCCAACGTATGGTTGACCACGCCTTCAGAGGAATTTTCTACCGGTACCAGACCATAATGGGCACTGCCCGCTTCCACATCACGGAAAACTTCATCAATGGTCGGTAAAGGACGAACCACAGCATCATGACCAAAGTGCTTGAGTACCGCAGAATGGGTATAAGTCCCGACTGGGCCAAGGAAAGCAATGCTTTGCGGAGCTTCAAGTGCCAGACAGGCCGACATGATTTCACGGAACAGACGTGCCATGGTGGTATCAGACAATGGCCCTTCATTACGTTCCATGACATTACGCAAAACCTGAGCTTCACGTTCTGGACGGTAAAACAGCGGATTCTCTTCTGAGGCAAACTTTGCTTTTGCCACAGCTTCAGCCAAACGTGCCCGACGGTTAATCAATTGCTGAATTTGCTGATCAACAGAATCGATATCTTCACGAATTTTTACCAAATCAAGAGAAGTCGTGGTGTTTTGATCGTCGTTGATCATTGTTCTGTCGCCCTTCATAAACCTTATCTGTTCAGTATAACAATAGTGAGCTTTCAAAGGTTACGCAATATGACATTGGTAGATTAAGTCTTAAAAACATACAGTTGATTTTAACCGTTTATCGCTTTTAGTCATATCTGGTAACATTTACTTCAGCTTTTCTGCTTGATTTACATTATTAAATTGTAAACTTTGCCTGTCCATATTAACTGATTTTAAGGAAGATGAAATATCACTATTTCTTAATCTATATAGCGGTTTTAAGCATAAGAAAATTAAAATAATTGCTTTGCAAACGTCATTTTTGAACCATTTATATCTAAGATAGATTTCACAATAAAATGCACACTCTGCAACCCCATTTTTATCAACTTCTCTTTGATTTCACTTATTTTTTTACATTAAATCACTACTCAATTACAAAGCAGAGACGATTTTTTAACCAATCATAGATAGTCTAACTTAAAACAAGCGTTTGGGTGTCAGTCATGCCAAAAAGAATAGCTGTACTTTTGACGAATAATTTTGAAGATCAGGAATATCTTGAACCCGTTGCGGCTTTGCTTGAAGCAAAGCATAGCATCTGTAATATTGAGTTTAATGCAGGAAAAGTGGTCTATGGTCTGCATGGCTGTTCTGCAGTGACGATTGACCGGGACATCGAACAAATCAGTATTGATGATTTTGATGCCTTGCTGATTCCTGGCGGTGAATCTGCAGTTTCTTTATCTACCGATATGCGGGTGCTGCAATTTATCCAGGCTTTTAATCAAGCCAAGAAAACCATCTTTAGTTTATGTGATGCATCATTATTACTGTGTGAAGCAGATGTGCTGAAAAATCGAATTATTACCAGTATTCGCGCGCATGCCAGTCGCGTACAACGTGCCGGTGGAACGTATTATGATGCAGAACTGGTGAATGACAATAATCAGTTGATTTCATCGCGTCTACCCAATGATTTACCCATTTTTATTCATGAATGTTTGGATGTCTTAAAATCATAAAGTCTTAAAAAATATTTCTCATCTTGGCTATGTTCTCCCCCTATAAAAAAAGAGTCCTTCGGGACTCTTTTTTTATGAGTGAGCTATTAACGTCCTAACAGACCACGTGCCACTATCTCTTTCATGATTTCATTAGTACCACCATAAATCCGCTGAATCCGCGCATCAACGAAGAAACGTGAAATTGGATATTCAGTCATATAGCCATAACCCCCAAATAATTGCAGGAGATTGTCCGCGATTTTCATCTGCATATCGGTAGAAAAACTTTTCAATGCCGCTGCAGTTTCGACATCCAGTTTCCCTTGCATATAAAGCTCAAGATTCTGGTTATAAAATGCTGCGGTCGCCAATTCATCAATTTTCGCTTGCGCCAGTACAAAGCGGGTATTCTGGAATTGACCGATCACCTGACCAAAAGCCTGACGCTCTTTCACATATTGTGTGGTCACATCGATCGAGCCACGAATGGCGCCTAGAGCGGTGGCAGCGATGGCGGTACGCTCACGTGGCAATTCCTGCATCAGGTAAGCAAATCCCTGTCCCGGCTGACCCAGTAATTGGTCCTTTGGCACTTTAACATTGTCGAAGAACAGTTCAGACGTATCCTGAGCATGCAGACCAATCTTGTGCAGATTAGTGCCTTTTTTAAAGCCTTCCAGATGGGTATCGACCAGCAGCAATGAAACGCCTTTAGCTCGGGCTTGAGGATCGGTTTTGACCGCAAGCACCACCAAGTCAGCATGCTGACCATTGGAAATGAAGGTTTTTGAGCCATTTAACAGATAATATTCATCCTGCAAGATGGCACTAGTACGCATGGCTTGCAAATCTGAACCTGCACCTGGCTCGGTCATGCCAATCGCACCGACCACTTCACCGGTGACCATTTTTGGTAACCAGTATTTTTTCTGTTCTTCAGTACCAATATGCAGGATATACGGTGCTGCAATATCGGAATGACAAGACAGACCTGTGGCAATGGCACTGTATCCGGCACGTGCAGATTCTTCGATCAGCATCAAGGAATAATCGGTCGGCACCCCATAGCCACCATATTCTTCTGGAACATCGACACACAAGAAGCCATTTTCACCGAGTGCATTCCAGACTGAACGCGGCATCAGACCTTCACGTTCCCACTGGTCGTAGTACGGTGCGACATGTTCGTTCATAAAGCGTTTAAAATTATCGCGGAATAATTCTAGATCGGCATCGTAGGCAAGCATTCTATTGTCCTTGTTGTTTATCATTTTAGTTTCCTTTTCACAGACTATCGACTTTCCTGCTCCCTGTCATGTGCCGGCATTCATCTTTTTACTAACTTCACAGTCAATAAAAAAGGGAAGCCGAAGCTTCCCTTTTAGACATGAAAGACAGACTCAAAATTAGTGAGCGTTATTGCCTTCTTGTGCCATTTTTTCGTCAATTTCTGCAGGATTTGCTAAAGCATATTTCAGCTTGTCCATATCTAACTGGCCCACCCATTTCGCAACCACTAAAGTCGCCAAAGAGTTACCGACCAGATTGGTCAAGGCACGAGCTTCAGACATGAAACGATCGATACCGAGAATCAATGCCAGACCTGCAACAGGAATATTCCCTACAGCAGCCAAAGTTGCCGCCATCACAATAAAGCCTGAACCAGTCACGCCTGCCGCACCCTTAGATGAGATCAGAAGTACCAGAAGCAGGGTAATTTGATGAGACAAGTCAAGTTGCGTATTGGTTGCTTGCGCAATAAAGATTGCAGCCATCGTCAAGTAAATCGACGTACCATCCAGGTTAAATGAATAACCAGTTGGAATCACCAGACCTACCACCGACTTCTCTGCACCGGCAAGTTCCAGTTTCTTCAACATACGTGGCAGTACTGATTCTGAAGATGACGTCCCCAGTACAATCAGAAGTTCTTCGCGAATCAGGCGGATCATCTTCATGATGCTGAACCCTGCGAAACGCGCAATTGAGCCCAATACGATGAAAATAAACAGTACGCAAGTAACATAGAAACAAATGATCAACTGTGCCAGCTGAGCAAGAGAACCAATACCATATTTACCAATTGTAAATGCCATCGCACCAAATGCACCAATTGGAGCAAGTTTCATGATCATATTCACGATATTGAAGAACACATGTGAAATCTGGTCGATGAGTTTCAGGACTGGCTTGCCTTGATCACCTAGCTTATGCAGTGCAAAACCAAAAATGATCGCGAACAATAGAACTTGCAGGATTTCGCCTTCTGCAAATGCGCCCACAACCGTATTTGGAATGATGTTCATCAGGAAGTCGATAGTCGATTGTGACTCACCTGAAGCGACATATTTACTAATGCCACTGGTATCCAGTGAAGCAGGATCAACGTTCATGCCCACACCAGGCTTCACAATGTTAATCACGACCAGACCGATGACCAAAGCAATCGTAGATACGATCTCGAAGTAAAGTAAAGCCACACCACCAGTCTTACCGACTGATTTCATGCTTTCCATACCCGCAATACCGCTCACCACGGTACAGAAAATCACAGGCGCGATGATCATTTTAATCAGACGGATAAATGCATCACCAAGCGGTTTAAGCTGTTCGCCCAAGCCAGGGACATGCTGTTCTACGCCATTGATAATTTGCGTACCACTAGGCGAAAAATGCCCGACCAGAATACCTGCGATAATGGCCACAATCACTTGAAAATACAGTGACTTATAAATTGGTTGTTTCGCCATAATAAATCTACTTGAACGATATCAAAAATAAGAAAGACCATTTTGAGAAATATACTGACCTCTTCATCCCTTCTCAGGATGAACCGGATCAAGTCTCAAAAGGCTCAAGAGAATGTTCAAAAATGATAATCAGCCATGCATTGAATCTGACACTCAAGTATCAGACCAAAGTATTAAATGGGAGAAAGAGATTAAGAAAAATTAAACAGACTCTAAAAATTGCCTAAATTTTACCGAATATTCAGACTAAATGTGCATAACTTATTATGCGCTTGTTTATGTTTTAACCAGAATAGATTAGACATTAGTCGATAATCAGATTTAACTGATTGTTTTACGTATACTGAAATGTTTATGGATTTTCCCCCTCTCCCTTGACATTAATATTTTCTGCAAGCTGTAAAAAGTTATGAATACCAAAAGAAATATTTATAAAGATTTCGAACATCCCTTTGCCCAATATGTACGCATTGTGGGTAAAGGGAAAAATGGCGCCCGCTCTCTCTGCTATGATGAAGCCTATCAAGCCTTCAGTATGATTTTGAAAAATGAAGTGCTGGATGTGCAGTTAGGTGCATTCTTGATGTTATTGCGGGTCAAGGAAGAATCTGTAGATGAGTTGGCCGGTTTTGTACAGGCGACACGTGACCAGCTGAGTTTCAAAAAACTGGATGTCGATCTGGACTGGTCTTCATATGCGGGCAAGCGCAAGCATTATCCATGGTTTATTCTGGCAGCCCTGACACTGGCCAAGCATGGTTATAATATTGTGATGCATGGTGCCTCGGGCCATACCATGAACCGCGTTTACACCGAACAGGTGCTGACTTACTTAGGCTATCCAATCTGTCAAAATGATGCCGAGGTTGAACAGCAACTTCTACAACAGCATTTTGCTTACATACCGTTAGAAGTAATTTCTCCGATTCTTGCAGACTTGATTGCGCTGCGTAATGTCATGGGCTTACGCTCCCCAATTCATACCCTGGCGCGTCTGATCAATCCCTTTAATGCCAAAGCGACCCTGCAAGCCATTTTCCATCCAGCATATCGTGGTTCGCATCAGCAAGCAGCTTTCCGCTTGGGCTATAAAAATAGTGCCGTGATTAAAGGTGAAGGGGGCGAATTCGAGCGTAATCCGGATGCCAAAACGCTCATCTGTGGCATTAAAGATGGCCTGCTCTATGAGCATGAATTGCCAAAGCTCACTGACAACCGCAGTCCAATTGAAGAAGAACTGGATCTGGCGCTATTTAAGGCTGTCTGGGACGGTCAGCAAAGCCATGATTATGGCGAGATTGCAGTGATAGAAACTATGGGCATTGCGCTATATACCATGGGCGTGTGTGACAGCTTTGAAGCTGCGATGCAAAAAGCCAAAATCTTATGGGCGAATCGCCACGCGGTTTAATCTTGTGCAAAAGAAAAAAGCATTGTTCAGTGAATGAACAATGCTTTTTTTAATTGTATTGCTATTGGCTGGGAATTAAGCCTTAAACAAAACGAATCGGCTTGAATTCAGGTTCATTCTTGTGATGATCATCATCACACTCTTCACCCTCTTCTTTAGTACCGCGATCGATATAACCGCTGCGCTCATTTTCAGGCAGGTTTTTCATTTCCCAGGCATACACTGCCTGCATACAGGTCTGACGTTGTTCTGGTGTCAAGGCTACACCGTTTGGCCACTTTCCAATTTCGACTGCTGTTCTTAGGCGTTCAACAATCTCAGGATTGAGTACGGCAAGCATTTGTTCAATATTCATGATTTAATCCTGCTTAAAATAATCAAAGTCCTGATTCCACCCCAGTTTGGTTCGACAGGCATTATAAAAGTCATAACCCGGTGGATGCAGAAGATTCAGTTTAAAGGGATGCTTGCGAATATGGACGCTATCACCCACATTCAAAGACACACTGTGTTGTCCATCCGCACTAACCATCGGCAGTACGCGATTTTCACGAATCAGTAATTTAATTTCACTATGTCCACCGACCACAATCGGGCGTGAAGACAAGGTATGCGGATGCATCGGTACCAAGGCAATCGCATCCATACTTGGATGTACAATCGGGCCACCACCAGAAAGCGCATAAGCCGTAGAACCAGTTGGCGTAGAGACTATCAGGCCATCGCTGTGCTGACGATAGACATATTGTCCATCAATATTCAGTTCAAAATCGATCATATGTACCGATTTCCCTGAATGTAGCACCACATCATTTAGAGCAATGGCATCGTAAATCACTTCACCTTTGGAGCGAATTTCGACTTCGAGTAAAAAGCGTCGCTCAGTCTGAAAGTCACCCTTTAATACCTGATCCAGCTTGAATATCACTTCAGTCGGCTTGATATCCGTTAAAAAACCCAGACGACCACGGTTAACCCCGATCACCGGGGTATTGTACTTGACCAAGGCGCGTGCTGCATGTAATAGCGAGCCGTCACCGCCCACGACAATCACCAGATCCACCACCTCACCCAATAAGGCACGACTGACGGTTTGGGTATTTTGATAGGGAACAAGTTCAGCTGTCGCTGCATCAAAAACTGGGTGTAGGCCTAAATTGAGAAGATGATCGTGAATAAGGCATAAGGTTTCAACCACCGACGATTTATCAGGACGTCCTATTAACCCGATATTTCGAAAGGTCTTATGGGAAATTTGCACCAGTGTCGTCGCTCCGCTACGAATCCTGCTTATCATAACATTAAGCTATACCTGGATGACAATTTATAACAGTGCTTCATAGGTAGGAAATTATTTGAAATATATTCGAATTAAGGAGAAATTGTGGGGTTTCATTTTAATTTTAAGCGCATTTCTTGATTAAATATTGCAAAATAATGAAAAGCTTCGCATGATTAGCACAATTTCACAGGATCTTATAAGTATTTATGAAATCTGAACGTGGCATGGGGTTTCTTGCCTTAATTTTTTCTATTATTGTCATTTCTATCTTTGTATCATTTAGTATCTATTTGATTAGATTAGACAATATTGTACGCGACAAGTTTGAAGGTCAGCGCTGGGATATTCCGGCCAAGGTCTTCGCACGTCCGATGGAAGTGTACGTGAATGCCCCAGTCAGCCTGCAGGATTTCCAACAAGAATTAAAATTACTCGGTTATAAAAATTCGGATAGTTATACTAAATCAGGCAACTTTGTCACCACGGGTAATACCCTGTATGTGCATACACGCGGCTTTGATTTTGGTGACCGGGTTGAACCGGAACAAATATTGAAAGTCAGTTTCAGCGGTGAACAGATTGCAGAAGTCAGCGCAACCAAACCGTCTTCAAGCGGGATTGCGCGTTTAGAACCTTTATTAATTGGCGGGATTTATCCGCAGCATAACGAAGACCGTGTGCTGATCAAGCTAAATAAAGTGCCTAAGCCCTTGATCGAAGCGCTGATCGCGACCGAAGACCGTAAGTTCTATGAGCATCATGGGGTTTCACCGCGTGGTATTGCACGTGCCGTAGTCAGCAATATTACCGGTGGTAAACGTCAGGGTGGCTCAACCTTGACCCAGCAGCTGGTCAAAAATTTCTATTTAACCCCTGAGCGCACCTTAAAACGTAAAGTGAATGAAGCCTTTATGGCGATGCTGATTGAATTGCATTATGACAAGAATGAAATTCTAGAAGCTTATCTGAATGAGGTAAATCTCGGTCAGAATGGTAACTACTCCATTAATGGTTATGGTCTGGCATCGCAGTTTTATTTTGGCCTGCCACTGCGTGAACTGAATATTTCCCAGCAAGCATTTTTGGTGGGTTTAGTCCAAGGCCCGAGTCTATACAATCCATGGCGCAATCCTGAAAGTGCGAAAAAACGCCGTGATATCGTCCTGAATAATATGCTGGTAATGGGCTATCTGACTCAGGAACAATATGAAAAAGAAACCGCACGTCCGTTAAATGTCATTTCAAAACCGACTTTAGGCCCTGCCCGCTTCCCGGATTTTCTGGATATCGTACGTCGTCAATTACGCACAGATTATCAGGAAACCGATCTGACCAATCAGGGTCTGCGCATTTTCACCACTTTAGACCCTCTGGCCCAAACCCGAATTCAGGACAGTTTTAAAGAAACGGTGGCGCGTTTAAGCAAATCCAATCCGGGTCGCCTGAAAGATTTACAGGGCGCAGTATTGGTATCGCATCCGGAAAATGGTGAGCTGGTGGCCGCAGTGGGTTCGACTCAAGATTTTACCGGCTTTAACCGTGCAGTCGATGCCAAGCGTCAAGTCGGTTCCCTGTTAAAGCCTGTGATCTACCTGAGTGCACTGGAATCGAACCGTTATCATTGGGCGAGCCCGATTGAAGACAGTGAAATCAGCATTAAGAGTGACGGCAAAACCTGGACACCGAAAAACTATAGTGGTCGTGGACATGGTGTCATTCCAATGTCACAAGCCTTATCGCAATCTTATAACCTGTCCACTGTGCGTTTAGCACAAGAATTTGGCTTGTCTACCTTTATTAATCATCTGAAAAAATTTGGTGTAACTTCAGATATTCCATCTTATCCATCGATTTACTTGGGTGCGGTAGATATGTCCCCGATGGAAGTGATGAATATTTACGGCAACTTTGCTACAGGCGGCTTTAAATATCCAACTAAAGCCATCCGCTCTGTGGTGGATGCCAACGGCCGATCTCTGGATCGTTATAGCCTGAGTGTGCAACCGACCATTGATCCGGCTTCTGCTTATGCTCTGAATTATGGCTTACAACAGGTCATGTCGAATGGTACAGGTCGTGCAGCCTATAACAGCTTGCCACGCAGTCTGAATCTTGCCGGTAAGTCCGGTACCACGAATGACAGCCGTGACTCATGGTTTGCCGGATATTCAGGTAACTATATGACCGTGGTCTGGCTCGGTCTGGATGACAACAAAGTCACTGGCTTAACCGGTTCTTCAGGTGCCCTGCCCGTTTGGACCAATGTCATGAAACAGTTGCGCCAGAAACCGGTGAATCTGCCACAGCCGAATGAAATCGAATGGCATTGGCTGGATCGTCATACGGGTTTATTGTCTGCGCAAGGTTGTGAAGGCGCCATGTATATCCCGATTTCGCGTCATGCCCTGCCAAATCAGGCAACTGCCTGCGGCATCTCGCATTATGCGACGGAACCTTATGATATTGATTCAGAACCTGCGCCATCTGATGCTGAACAGGATGATATGAGTCGTTACATACAAGAAAGTGAAACAGAAATAGAACGCGATCTTGAGAGCGAAACCCGTATTATCGCCAGTGGAAGTTATAGCCATTAATTGAGTCTATGTTTATGTTAAGAAAAATCCTCCCTGGTTTGCTCATCCTCAGTCTGGTGGGCTGCCAAAGTATATCTGAGCCAGAAAAGCCAATTACCCCTGCCAAGCCTGTGACGGAAAAACCTAAGGCAAAAACGCCAGACGGCGTAGTGATTACGCCTTATGACCGTCCTGACATCAAACGTCAGAAAATTGTCATTCCTGAACAGAAGCCGAAAAGCCAAAAGTTTGATGATGGACGTAATTTGCCGGCCTTCAAGAGTCTGATGCAGCAAACCCAGCAGGCCTATACCAAGCAGCAGTTTGCTCAAGCTGAAGCGTCTGCAACTCAGGCACAGCGACTGGCCCCTCAGGCACCGGAAACCTATTTATACCTGGGCATGATCGCCAACCGTAAAAATCAGCCAGCAAGCGCCGATGCTTTTGCCTTACGTGGCCTGAGTTATGCACAATCTAGTGCCATGAAAAAGCAGCTTTGGCAAGTGCGCCTCAAATCTGCTCAGTTGCGGAAAAACGCCAAAGCGATTCAGCAAGCTCAACAGGCACTAAAAAGACTTTAAGATCTTTTTTATAGAAACTGACTTACTAATAGAAAGCTATTTTCTAAATAGAGTGTCTAAATATAGCGAATGCCGGCAATGCCATACGCATGCTGGCTTTTTGCATAATCGAGCTCTTTTGCTTTCATCCCACCCAAAGCAAAAACCGGAATCTGTACCTGCTCTGCCATTTGCTTGAATTGTTCCCAGCCTAGCGCAGGTGTTTCTGGATGAGTCGCTGTCGCCAGTACCGGACTGAGTAAAGCCGCTTCACAGCCGATCTGTTCTGCATGCATTAAAGCGGTCAGGTCATGACAAGCTGCCAGATAACGATAGCCAGATTTAAGTTCGCCTTGTTTCAAGTCCATCAATTGAGTCTGTTTTAGATGAATCGTGCGAATCGTCTGCTGCTGCAATTCATTCAGTTGTGACCAAAGCTGCTGATTAATGATTAACTTGGAAAGTTGATCTACCGGATATTGCTGTACTTGCATGATCCGTTCAGGCGTTGCTTCCACGCGCCAATACAGCATTTGATCTGTATCTAGACTTGATAAGATATCCAGATCTTCAGCAATCTTGATGCGCTGCGGCCATTGCAGCTTTTGAATTATGGACTGATTGGCTTTCGGAAAATTCAGCTGTCCAAGTTCTTCCCGGCCGTACCAGCGCCAAGGCTGTTTGATTTCAGCCAGTTGAGCAAACTGTACTGAAGCATGGAAAATATGCAAATTGACGATGAGATCTTCATATTCATGGGAGATAAAATCAGAGGCATGCCAGCGTTCGATATTAACACCGACCTCTTCCATCACTTCGCGTCGGCAGGCTTCGACTGATAATTCGCCCTGTTCAACTTTTCCGCCTGGAAATTCATATTTATTGCCCTGATGCTGCTTGGCTTCACGCCAGCCGACTAGAACTTGATTTTGAAAAAATAAAAGAGCAATTGCGACATGAATCGTAGCTTTAGTCATGATGTACAGAACCGTTGAAGTTTTACAGATTGTAAGCAAATTAGAGTTTTTTATAAATTGCTCAATATTTCGTTGACAGACCTATTCGATAATGATTATCATTTAAATCAATCCAAAACACACCACGGAGTTGACGGAATGAACGCCCCATTTAGCCTATTTACCCATAACAATGATACTCACCATGCCTTGCCAATGCTGCACTCCAACAATCTGTTTGCACTGGGTCGTGAAATCCGGATCATGCATGCCGGCGAAGAATACCGCTTGCGTCTGACCCGCAATAACCGTCTTATTCTGACCAAATAATTAAATCAGTTCTAATAATAACAAACGTGGGAAGCAGCAGTATGAATCAGCGCATACTGCTTTTTAATCTTCTGATCATGAGATTTGCTATGCAGGCTTAAAACTCAATGACACTTTAAGTCCGCCCAGATCCGACGGCGCATAGTCAATTTTAGCTGCATGCAGTGCCATAATTTTCTGGCAAATGGACAGACCTAGACCTGAACCCTGAGTGCGAGTCCCTAAGGCTCGATAGAAACGTTCACCTAGTCGTTCCAGCACATCATCAGTAATCCCCTCTCCTGAATTTTCAATCAGCAACTGTATCTGTTTCTGCTCAATAACCGTTCGGATCTCGACCTGTCCCTGCGGCGGCGTATAACGAATAGCATTGTCGACCAGATTGCGGATACAGCTAAAAATCAGTTCTGGATTCGCTTCAATCACAGCATCCTCAAGGTTTAGATTCCAGTGAATATCTTTTTCCTGTGCAAAAGGCTGCAAGGCCTGTAAAGCCTCGTGAACCAGATTTTTAAGATTGACCGCTTGCATAGGTAATTGCCCTGTGCGCTCCGGATCGAGTCGTGCCAGCAAGAGTAAATTCTCCAGCACCTGCGTACCGCGGTTGACATCATTTTGAATCAACTGTAATGCCTGAGGGAGCTGTGCATCATCTTGATATTTGCGTTTTAAAACCTGTAGACGCATTTGAATCGCAGACAGTGGCGAACGCAGCTCATGTGAAGCATCTGCAGTAAAACGCTGTTCAGCAGCCAGTGATTTCTCCAGCCGGCCGAGCATGGCATTCAGCTGACGAATGATCGGTTGCAGTTCAGTGATTTCAGGGTCAGGTGTTTTAATAGGACTCAGATCCTGAGCAGTCTTGGAACCAATGGCACGCGAAATCTTGTTTAATGGCCGTAACTGGCGTCTGATCGCAACACGCAAAATCAGCCATTGCACTAGCCATAAAATCAATAAGATCCCGGCAAAGCCCAAGGTGGTTTGCCAGAGCTCATCGAAGCGTACTGAAAGCGGTTGTACGATTTTGACCTGAAGGTCGTCATCTTCCGCAGTCAGGATGCGGATAAAACGGCCATTTTCATAAGCAAACTGGAAGCCATTTTTCTGTGCTTTTGGAATGGTATTAATTAATTCATCATCAATAGAAGTAGTCAGTACCTGCTGATCCAGCAATAAGGCATACTGGATATCAAACTGTTCACTGAGTTCATCCACCTGGGCGTCTTTGGCTTGGGTGACATCACCGAGTAACAGCTCAGAAATCTGCTCCATTAATTCATCATGCAACTGACTGGCCTGATAACTGGAAATTCCCAATAACAGCAGCCAAGCCAATATTCCAGCCAATATGGAACTGAACAGCGCGTGTTTGATCAGCCGGGTTTGCAGGGAAATAGTAGCCGACATGAGCTTAAGCCTCAGCTTTATGCATGCGGTAGCCCAGACCGCGAATGGTCTTGATCATCTGGCTGCCAATTTTTTTACGCAGCTGATAGATAAACACTTCAATCGCATTACTTTCAATTTCATCGCCCCAGGCATACAGCGATTCTTCCAGCTGTTCACGGGTGACAATATGTTCAGGCTGCTGCATCAGCTTGTATAAAATCTGGAACTCTTTCGCAGTCAGATTGATCGCTTGACCCGCTTTGCTCAGGTTTTTGGCCTGAGTGTCCAGACTAAGATCCTGCCAGTGCAGGATATGATTCGGTGTTTGCTGCTTCAGCCTGAGCTGGGCACGTACCCGGGCGGAAAGTTCTTCCAAACTAAAGGGTTTCACCAGATAATCATTCGCGCCTAAATCCAGCCCCTCGACCCGGTCATCAATACTGTCTTTGGCCGTAATAAAAATCACCGGCGTATCTTGCTGTTGGCTGCGCAAACTTTTCAGAATCTCGTCTCCCGTGGCATTTGGCAGACCACGATCCAGCAGAATACAGTCATATTGATGCTGCTCAATCGCCAGGATCGCATGATCACCGCGCTCTACCCGGTCAATCACATAACCGTCCATTTCCAGCCAGGTCTGGATACTGTCTGCCTGAGACTGATCATCTTCCGCCAAAAGAATACGCATACTCTGCTCCGTTTGCTTTCTTGTTCTATCTTGCCTTGAAAAAGCAGCAGACTCAAAAAAACCACATGCTTTTTGGTAACTTGCATGTGGTTTTTTGTTGCTGTGTTCAAACTGATTGCAGCAAATCAGGCGATATTAGAAACGAACCTGATCAACCTCAATTTCAACACGTTTTGCCGGCTTATAATCAATGTCGATTTCACCTGTGATGATCACCGGTGTTTTGGCTGAAATCGGCTTGCCTTGCCAAAGTTCATCATCAATCTCAACAGTTATAGTACCTGTGCTGTCGCGGAACTGGTATTTTTCATCACCCACTGCTTTCACGACATAACCTTGAAGCTGAACCTTGCTGTCATCTTTCATGGCCAGTGCCTGTTTGACTGTGGTCGATTTAGTAAAAGCGGCCTGATTCACAGCAGTGTCACTACTTGCTATCGTAGCTGTCGCAATAGAACCCATCAATGCAGCTGCCAAAACCGTATTTATCATCATTTTCATCGCAGTTACCTCTTTAAAGTCTTGCCTTGTTTCGATGATGCTATTAAAACAGCCGAAGATGAATTGAATCTTAAGATTGCTTCATTTTCAAAATTAATTTAGGGGCACCACTCTCAGGACTTCTTCAAGCGTAGTGACACCTTCCAGAATCTTGCGCGCCCCGGCAATTCTGAGCGGCTCTACCCCTTCTTTTTTCGCCTGCTGACGCAGCTGGTTCAGATTAGCATCGGCACCAATCAGCTGTTTAGTGGTCAGACTCAGTGGCATAAACTCATAAATCCCAATACGGCCTTTATAGCCGGTATGCCGGCATTCTTCGCAGCCCACCGCCTTAAAGACAAATTCCGGTCGCGGCAAAGGATAATCGGCTGCCAGATGCTGCCATTCCTGTTCATTCAGGAAGCTTTCCTGCTTGCAATGTGGGCAGAGTTTACGCACCAGACGTTGAGCCAGAACACCCAAGATGGTTGCTGCTGTCAAAAATGGCTGTACGCCCAGATCATGCAGACGGGTCAGACTCGACGGCGCATCATTGGTATGTAAAGTTGAGAGAACCAGATGACCAGTCAATGCTGCCTGAATCGCCATATTGGCAGTATCCTGATCACGAATTTCCCCGACCATGATAATGTCCGGGTCCTGACGCATCAATGCACGCACGCCGTCAGCAAAACCAAGATCGATACCATTATTGACCTGCATCTGGTTAAAGCTGGGTTCCAGCATCTCGATCGGGTCTTCAATGGTACAGACGTTGACCTGTTCAGTCGCCAGCTGTTTCAAGGTTGAATAAAGCGTAGTAGTTTTACCGGAACCAGTCGGACCGGTCACCAGAATAATGCCGTGACTGTGACTGGTCAGATTGTTCCAGTCGTTGAGCAGATGACCTTCAAAACCGAGTTGCTGGAAACTTCTCACCAGCACTTCCGGATCGAAAATACGCATTACCAGTTTTTCACCAAAAGCTGTCGGTAAGGTCGACAGGCGCAGTTCAGTTTCCTGTCCTTTGGGCGTGCGGGTTTTCAGTCGGCCATCCTGTGGCTTACGTTTTTCCGCCACGTTCATCCGGCCCAGAATCTTGATCCGGGAAATGACGGCGGTCAATGTATTGGCCGGCATGTTGTAAATCGTATGCAGCACCCCATCAATCCGGAAACGGATCTTACCGGTGTCTTTACGCGGTTCCATATGAATATCACTGGCGCCCTGCTCAAAGGCAAATTGCAGCACCCAGTCCACCAGTTTGACAATATGCTGGTCATTGGCATCCGGATTCTGGGAATCACCCAGTTGCAACAAGGCTTCGACGCCCTTATTTTCCCGGTCATAGGCGGAAGATTTTTGTGAACCACTGACTGCACGACTGACCTGATAATATTCAGTAATATAACGTTGTAGCTGTTCCGGATTCAGTAATACCCGTTGTATTTTCTTCGGGGAAATATTCTGTTCGAGATTCGACACCCATTCGGTTTTATAAGGCTGATCCGTAGCGATCAGAACTTTGTCTGCCTGTATTTCCACTGCCAAAATATGGTTGCGCAGTGCATATTCCTGCGACATGACATGGGTCAATGCCTGTACATCAGCTTTAAGCGGATCAATGATATAGAACATCAATCCGGTTTTTTCTGCCAGCCACTGACATAAACGGTTCAGAGTCAGTGTTGTTTGAGGATGGGACTGATCGACCAGATTAAAATTAGCAATCCACTGTAAAGGGTGCCATTTTAGTTGTTCACGTTGCCGATGAGTGGTTTGTACCAGCATCCGGTCGCGTTCACTGATTTTACCGTCTTTAAAGAGTTGGTCTAGACACCATGCCGTATCAATTTCAAAGTCAAATTTCATTATTATCAGTCCCCAAACTTGCCTCCACTATAACAAGTTTTTGCAGTTTTTCGCATGCTCCCCACCTGTTGAATGTACGTTTCTATTTCAATCTCAAAAAGAAAGTAAATAATGGATTTAATTACTACCGCAACATTTTTGATCTATGCAAACTCTATCTCGTCGCATATATTTTTAAATAATCAACTCTTAGCTTGCTGAGGTCACAGATGGATTTGACTGCGGTTCCCCTGCATGCGCATTCTTTTCATGAACTGCTCACGATACTCACCTCGGCATTAGGCTGCGGCCTATTGATTGGTCTGGAGCGGGAACGGCATAAGCAACGCGAACAGCAACCGAGTTTTGCCGGCTTACGTTCCTTTGCAATCTGTGCTTTATTGGGTGCACTGTGTTTCCTGTTTGGAATCGTGATTGCTGTAATAGGTGCTTTGATCGTGGGTGGCATGGTCATTTTATCTATCAAAAATCAACCAGATGATCCGGGCATTACCACAGAGCTTGCATTTGTGATGACCTATTTTATTGGCGCCATGTGTTTATGGAATATTCCTCTGGCAGCCGGTCTTTCTGTGCTCTTAACCGGTATTTTGATGGCCAAACATACCATGCACAATATTGCCGGAAAATGGATTAAAGAAGCCGAATTCAGGGATGGACTATTATTACTGGCCTTGATTTTGATTGGCTTGCCGCTGACCCCTGATCGCCCTTTTTGGGGAGAAGTGCTTAACCCTTATATTATCTTAAAATTACTGACCTTAATTTTAGTGGTACAAGCTCTGGCGCATATTGCGAAACGCTTTTTTTCGACTAAAAATGCCCTGATGCTGTCCTCCATTGCTTCCGGTTTTGTTTCCAGTACGGCGACCATCGCTCAGTTAGGTTTACAGGTCCGTAAAGGTGAAATGGATGCACGATCGAATGCCGGTGCCGCGCTGATGTCCTGTATCTCGACCATTGTACTGCTATTGATTGTGGTTGGAGGGGTATCATGGAACTGGCTGAAAATCCTGCTTTTGCCCTCTTTAGTTGCCGTAATCCTTCTGGCAGCCTGTGCATTTTTATTATTGCGCAAGGCAAAACCTGCGCCGAGCATGGAATCGTCAGACAGCCAGATGTTCAGCTTAAAAGAAGCTGTGATTATTGCAGTGACTTTAACGCTGATTCAGGCTGGAGTTTACGGACTGGAGGTCTGGCTCGGGGATGCCGGCTTACTGGCCGGGACCTTACTCGCCTCTCTGTTCGAGATTCATGCCGCGATGGCCAGTGTTGTCGTTCAAGGCGATCCCTCCAATCTCCGTTTGATTTACGCCCTGCTTTTAGGTCTGGGTGCTCATGCCCTGGCCAAGTCAGCCAATGCCGCTTTGACCGGTGGCTGGAAGTTTGTCCTTTATTTTGCGCCTGTGCAGATTTTGCATATGGCGGCGTTGATCGGCTTGTTGTGGTGGAACCTATAATCTAGGAAGGAATATGCTGGATAGCAACAATGAGCACTTGCTGAGCATGAATTTTGAAATGGATATCAACATTTGCAAACTTCATCCCATATACCCGTTCTTCATCTTCCTGATATGCAGGTCTTGGATCTAGAGATAAGACAGCTTCTAATTCCTGAATAGTCTGCACAGAAATTTTTCCATTTCCTAGTAATTGTTGCTTTTGCTGCTCCGCTTCATCACACCAGATGACGGTTTTACGTGATGGTTCATCCTGTGCATAACCGCTTTGTGCTTCGATGATAGCATCCGAATATTGAATATAAGGTTTGATATCCATAATTGGCGTGCCATCCAGCAAATCACTCCCCGTGACATACACCTGAACATGCTTGCCAACCTTTCTCACTTCTTTGAGTTTGACCACAGATAAACCAATCGGTGATGGACGATACATGCTGCGTGTAGCAAACACGCCTATTTTCTTGTTACCGCCCAAACGTGGCGGACGCACTTGTGGACGAAACTGGCTATTGTCCTGGTTTTTATTGTCATGAAATTGCCAGATCAGCCAAAGATGACTAAATTCTTCAATTCCCTCAAAGGCGAGCAGGTCATTATAAGGCCCGACCATTTCGATATAGCTTTCGACCTGAACCAGATTCGGCTGACGAGGAATACCAAATTTTTCTTTATAGGGAGAACGCATATAACCAATAATCGGCAGCGCAAGTTCAGTCATCATCACTTTTTTTGATAAGCTCAATTAAATATATTCAGTTTATCGAGAATGAATTTAGATTAGAATAGCAAGCTGTTCTAATTTGATAATTTATTGAGACCTTTAATGGCTGCTTTTAACGTCGAAAAGATTACTCACGTCCACCACTGGAATGATACTTTATTCTCTTTTAAAACGACTCGTGACACTGCTTTGCGTTTTAAAAACGGTCAGTTTGTAATGATCGGCCTTGAAGTCAATGGCAAGCCGTTAATGCGCGCATATTCAATTGCAAGCGCCAACTACGAAGAAGAGTTAGAATTTTTCTCAATTAAAGTGCCTGATGGTCCACTGACTTCGATTTTACAGAAAGTAAAAGTCGGCGATGACATTTTGGTTTCTAAAAAGCCTACAGGTACATTGGTACTGGATGACCTAAATCCAGGTAAAAATCTTTACCTTCTTTCTTCTGGCACTGGTCTTGCACCTTTCCTGTCGACTATTCGCGATCCTGAAACTTACGAACGTTTTGAAAAGATTATCGTAGTTCACGGTACCCGTTTCATTTCAGAACTAGCTTATCAAGATTTGATCCTGAATGAAGTTCCAAATCATGAATTCTTCTCTGAACTCGGCGCGAAAGAAAAATTGGTATATTACCCAACCGTAACCCGTGAAGAATATCCAAATCAAGGTCGTGTAACCACTGCGATTGAAACCGGTGAACTGTTTGAAAAAATCGGTCTGCCACGTTTCAACCCGGAAACTGACCGTGCCATGTTATGCGGTAGCCCGGCATTCCTAGATGACGTTGCTGCGCTTCTTGACCAACACGGTCTGAAAGAATCTCCGAAAATGGGCGTTCTGGGTGACTACGTGATTGAACGTGCATTCGTAGAAAAATAAGATTTGCTAAACTAAAAAACCGGACTTAAAAGTCCGGTTTTTTATTGGAATAATCACTAAAAAATTAACGATCGCGACCTTCCTGATTTGCAGAACCTGAACAGCCTGCGCCACCTGCAATGATGAAACCCGTTTGCGCTTTACATGAACCAATCATACGGCCATGAGAGTCAAATGTAGTCACTGACGATGCACAGCCCATCAATATAACAGTCGCTACAAGTGCAATAAGTGCTGATAATTTCATGATATTCCCCTTTATTATTTACGGTTTTAAATTAATCTGATTTTGGCTTGGTGGCGTTGGTAACAGGCCTGTATTCGCATCTGGCGTATTGTAATTCACACCTAAGGCATCGCCTGAACCACTACAATGTGCACTTGCGGTCGAAAGTAGGCCACGCGTCGCCATACATGAACCGATGATTTTTCCTGTTGCATCATAAGTCACGACTTTGGAACTACAAGCGGCTAGCCCCGATATTGCCAATATTGAAAAAATTTTAATTAAATTCACATTAACCCTCGCACGATGCAAAAAACTAAATTATTAAAATTTATGTATATTTTCTGAATTTCGCCAGAGATTCTAATTTAATTTGTTTATTTGTAAAGCTTTATTTTTCAAATATTATAAAAATGGAAATAAATAAAAAGCTGCCCTGCAGGACAGCTTTAAATATAAAAATTAGCTGGATTTATGTTTAAGTGATCTTTCTTCCAGAGACTGCTTAATCACTTGATAACCTGATGTGATGCCGAGTGTAGCGATAATTACAGCCACAATAATATCCGGCCAAAGACTGCCTGTACCAAATACGCCTACGGCTGCCAAAATGACGGCAAAGTTGCCAATTGCATCATTGCGACTACAGAGCCAGACCGACCGCATATTGGAATCACCTTCACGAAAAGCATAAAGAATTGCTGCTGTAAATACATTCGCTACTAAGGCCAGCACACCAATCAGGCCCATTGTCAGTGCTTCAGGTGGAATACCTTGCAGATAGGCGTAAATCACTTTGCTAATAACCACCAGACCAAACAACGCCATGGTCACTCCCTTCACCAAAGCGACTGTTGCCCGCCAATAGAGGCTCGCACCTAGTACAGCCAAAGAAATCCCGTAATTGACGGCATCACCAAAGAAATCTAGCGCATCTGCCCATAAGGCTGATGAATGTGCATATGCACCGCCGATCAACTCCACTACAAATAAAGTGAAGTTTACCAGCAAGGCAATCCATAGCGCTGTTCTAAATTTGCTGTTGGGCTTGATGGGTGCCGGTTCAGGACTACAACTACAGGCCATATAACTCCCCCGATGATTTTTTATCTAAAACACGATAAATTGATTAGAAACTATGGACTAACTCCAAGGTCAAGCATGAGGGCGATATGTCAGTTTATTTGATTTCAGAAATGGCCAAAAAGACTGGTCTAAGCACTGATACCCTACGTTTTTATGAGAAAAAAGGCTTTATTCAGCCGAATTTTCGAGCAAGTAATCAGTATCGTTATTATGGTGAAGACGCCTTAAAAAGACTGCTTTTTATTAAGCGTTGTCGTGCCTTGGACATGTCGTTAAAAGAGATTGAAACCCTGATTCAACTTGAACAAAATCCGGAGCAAGACTGCTGTGCCGTCAACCAATTGATTGATCAGCATCTTTCGGATATTTCAAATAAAATTAAAGAATTACAAATATTTGAACGGCAACTGATCACACTGAGAGAAAGTTGCAACACCCCAACCACTATTGATCATTGCCAGATTTTAAAAACGCTTGAAAATCCTGAAAATGACTGAATATTGAAGATATTTTATGGAGGATTCCCTACTTAAAAAAGAACCTTGTTTTACATCCAAATCGCGTATTTCCGAGTGATTTACTAGGTTGAATCCAAATTCCAGATGATTAGAATAAAGCCGTACTTTTTATATGTCTTTCGATTTGATCATGAGCATTACCACCGTTACCGAACTTCTCTCACCAGCTGGCTCACTCAAAAATATGCGCTATGCTTTTGCTTATGGTGCAGATGCAGTCTATGCTGGCCAGCCACGCTATAGCCTGCGTGTTCGTAATAATGAATTTGACCATGACAATTTAGCGCTTGGCATCAAAAAAGCGCACGAAATAGGCAAAAAATTCTATGTGGTGGTCAATATCCAGCCGCATAACTCCAAACTGAAAAATTTTATTCGTGACTTGGAACCTGTGGTCGCGATGCAGCCGGATGCGCTGATCATGTCCGATCCAGGACTGATCATGCTGGTGCGTGAACATTTTCCAGAGATGGATATTCATCTCTCTGTTCAGGCCAATGCCGTGAACTGGGCAACTGTGAAATTCTGGAAAAACATGGGGCTGACCCGTGTGATTCTGTCACGTGAACTGTCGATTGAAGAAATTGCAGAAATCAAACAGCAAGTGCCAGATATGGAGATTGAAGTCTTTGTTCATGGCGCACTGTGCATGGCCTACTCTGGCCGTTGTATGCTGTCTGGCTATATGAACAAACGTGATGCCAATCAGGGGGCCTGCACCAATGCCTGCCGCTGGGAATATAAAGTTCTGGATGCCAAGGAAGATGAAACCGGTGATGTCATTCCAGTAAAAAATCTGGATTCAGGCTGCTGCTCAAAAGATGCCGACGAAGAACACATGCAAGAACAACATCAGTTTGATGAGCCTGTGCTATTGCAGCGGAATGATGAAGATATGTTTGCTGCTGAAGAAGATGAACATGGCACTTATTTCATGAATTCTAAAGATCTGCGTGCTGTTCAGCATGTAGAGCGCTTAACTAAAGTAGGTGTTCATTCACTGAAAATCGAAGGCCGTACCAAGTCTTATTTCTATTGTGCCCGTACTGCTCAAATTTACCGTAAAGCGATTGATGATGCACTTGCGGGTAAACCTTTTGATCCGTCACTGATGACACAATTAGAAGGCTTAGCGAATCGTGGTTATACCGAAGGTTTCCTACGCCGCCATGTGCATAGTGAATATCAGAATTATGAACATGGTTCTTCCAGTTTTGATCATCAAATTTTCTGTGGCGAAGTGCTGGAGCGTAATGGAGATTACATCAAGATCGATGTGAAAAACCGTTTTATCGTCGGTGACTCACTCGAACTGATGACGACTAAAGGCAATATCACTTTCACTTTAACCGAAATGAAAGACAAAAAAGGTAATCTGATCGAAGATGCCAAAGGTTCAGGTCACATCGTCGAGATTCCGGTTCCGGCAGATGTCGATATGCAATATGCCCTGCTCATCCGTAATCTGCCAAGTTCGACTGCGGATATTTCGGCATCTTCACTGGCTTATCAGGCGAGTTAAATATGGCACTGCTAATTACCGAAAAATGCATCAATTGCGATATGTGTTTACCGGAATGCCCGAATGACGCGATTTATGAAGGTGCAAAAGTCTATGAAATTGATGTGAACCGTTGTACAGAATGCGTCGGTTTTTATGAGCATCAGACCTGTGTAGATGTCTGTCCGATTGAATGCATTGTTCCACATCCGGAGTATCGGGAAACACAAGAACAATTACTGGAAAAATTTAAGGGTTTGAACTTATTTAAATCTTAAAAATGAAGCGATGGAATAAACATTGCTTTATGTAAATACAACCTTGGGGAAAGTATAAAAATAAGGGTTGAAAACAAAAAGTGAGAGGCAAAGAACAGCTGAAAGTGTGTGGGGACACTTTTGGCTGATCCAATAATAAATATAAAAAAAGGAACTCGGGTGTTAGCGTCCTGAGTTCCTATAAAGCGATAATAATGTATTGATAAGATATAGCACCTCGGTTTTGGGGAACCCAGGTGCTATTTTTTTATTGTCCTGAACGGATGATGTAATCAAAAGCAGACAAGGATGCCTTGGCACCTTCACCGGTGGCAATGATGATCTGCTTGTACGGCACTGTGGTACAGTCACCTGCTGCAAACACCCCTTTCACATTGGTTTCGTTGCGGTCGTTAATCACGATCTCGCCACGGTTGGTTAGCTCAACTGGGGTTTCTTTCAAGAAGTCCGTATTTGGCAACAAACCGATCTGCACGAAGATTCCTGCCAGCTCAACCACATGCTCTTCATCTGTGGCACGGTCTTTGTATTTCAGACCCGTCACCTGTGAACCGTCACCCAGCACTTCAGTCGACAAGGCATTCTTGATCACGGTGGTGTTCGGCAAGCTGTTCAGTTTGTCTTGCAGCACCTGATCCGCACGTAGTTTGGTATCAAACTCGACCAGCGTGACATGCTCTACAATCCCTGCCAGGTCAATCGCAGCTTCGACACCCGAGTTACCGCCACCAATCACAGCGACACGTTTGCCTTTGAACAGAGGACCATCACAGTGCGGGCAATATGCCACACCACGGGTTTTGTATTCCTGCTCACCTGGAACGTTCATCTCTCTCCAGCGTGCACCGGTCGACAGAATCACGGTTTTAGATTCCAGTTTGGCACCATTCTCTAAGGTCACTTCCACCAGACCATTGGCAGTTTCATCTGCACCTTTGATGTTGGATACCCGTTGCAGGTTCATGATGTCAACCCCGTATTCACGCACGTGGGCTTCCATCTCGGCTGCAAATTTAGGACCTTGAGTTTTCTGTACAGACGTGAAGTTTTCAATATCCATGGTATCCATGACCTGACCGCCCATGCGTTCAGCCACGATCCCGGTTTTAATGCCTTTGCGTGCTGCATAGATCGCAGAAGTATTCCCTGCAGGTCCACCACCGATCACCAGGACATCAAAGGCATCTTTGGCATTCAGCTTTTCCGCATCTTTGGCAGCGGCATTGCTATCCAGCTTGGCAATGATTTCTTCCAGTGTCATACGACCCTGACCGATATGCTGGTTGTCCTGGAATACCATCGGCACCGCCATGATTTTGCGTTCTTCGACTTCTTCCTGGAAGAAAGCCCCATCAATCATGGTGGCAGTAGTGCCCGGGTTATAAATGGCAATCAGGTTGAGTGCCTGAACCACATCCGGACAGTTATGGCAGCTTAAGGATACAAATACATCGAAATTAGATTGAACACCCAGGCTCTTGATATTCGCCAGAACTTCATCCGAGACTTTCGGTGCATAACCGGAAGTTTGCAGCAATGCCAGGATCAGCGAAGTGAACTCATGGCCCATTGGCAAGCCTGCAAAGAACACACGCGGTTCCTCACCTTGTTTGGCAATCCCGAAACTTGGCGCACGTGCATTGGTCCCGTCAAAGCGTGCAGTGACCAGGTCAGACAGTGCAGCCACTTCGGCAACCAGTTCCTGGATTTTGGCTGATTTGTCAGAGCCATCTAAAGTCGCGACCAGTTCAATCGGGCCTTCCAGGCGTTCTAATAAGGTTTTAAGTTGAGCTGAAGTATTTTGGTCTAACATTGCTAACGTCTCCAAAGGAGTAAATGTTTATTTGATAACAGGATATTAAATGAATTGAATAAATAGGTAAAACAGTTTGTTTTTATTTTATTGATCGATATTTTAGATTATTAAGCTAAACCTAGTTTTTTTACTGCCTTATTTAAATTTTTGAGCTGTGTTAAGCAAGTTGAATAGGTTATCTTAAAAATAGCATTGAAATTTTATCAAAAAAATGCTCCCTATTCAGGAGCATTTTGGGAAATTAATGAATGCGCTGTTCGATACGCAGGGAACGACCCTTGATTGAGTTGGCCAAGAAAAACAAGATTAGACTGAGCAGTGCCGATAAAATGGCAACACTAATAATGACCAGATTAGTGATCTGGCTCAACTGATCCGCCTGTTGCACCTGCGTATTTACACTCTTGGCGACCGGTGTCATCGCTTGACCATAGACTTGTTGCTGCATGGTCCAGATTTGTCCAGGCTTGAAACCATATTGTTCAAATTTAGGATCCTGTTTTTCCGCCTCAACCAATTTTAAAACATAGGGTTTTGCGGCAGATAAATCTTGCGGCTTATGCAGCAATGCCGTTTGCGCCAATAAATAAGACTTTACTGGTGCAGCAATCTCTGAATCGGCCAGATAACGGGCGATTTCACTGTCATTGATATTGCTGTCGTAATACACCACTTGCTGATAAGCATCATCCCGATCATTACGTAGATCATGCTGCCAGTAAGTCAATCCTGACCAGATCACGATAAAAGCAATCAGCCAGGCGACAAATTTCAGCACAAAAGACTGAAAGCGAACATAAAAGAAACGCAACTTTTTCAGTAAGCCAATCACAAAAAATGCACCGATGAAAGAGGCAAAAATTTTAATAATCAGCCAGCCAAACCAGCTCAGCAAACTAAAAAAATAATCCGGACTATCACCAATGCTGGCCAGTGTGGCATCTACACTGACCGGCAAATGCAACTGCTGTACTTGAGTACTCAGGCCAAAAAAGCCATAGACCAGTTCCTGCTGGAAAAATAGGCTGATCAATGAGGCTATAAATACGGTAGAAGTAGTCAAACCCAATAGCATCAAATTGCGTTGACGTTTCTTGAGTGCAACTACCCCCTGCTTGATGTCCTGAGGCTTAACGGCGTATTCATCTAAGGGCGGCAATCTCTACTCCTTCTTACAGATTTTGGCCCTACCTGATTTAGTTGGGCTTGGATCCACTGGTACTTGATTCAATCACCAAATGATTCAGATTATCCTGCAAAGCTTTCAAACGCACGGTTGCTTCTGTGCGTTTTTGTACACCTTCTTTCTGAATCTGAATCACATCATTTACAGTTTTAATGAGGGTGTTTTGCACATGTTCAAGTGTTTCAATGTCAATCACCGAGCGTTGATTGGCTTTAGCCGTATCAACCGAGTTCTGATGTAACAGGTCAGCATTACGGCGCAGCAGCTCGTTGGTAGCATCATCAATGGTATTGGCCAGCTGTACACTGTTCTTCTGTTCACTCAACGAAATCGCCAGACTGATCTGGTTTTTCCACGCCGGTAAAGTAATGTTTTTGATCGCATAGAACTTGTCGACCAACATCAGGTTATTCGACTGGATAATCCGGATCATTGGCAAGGTCTGCATCGCAGATTGCTGCAATACCTGTAAATCACTGACACGTTTTTCCAGATTATTGGCCAGATGGTTCAGGTCATAAATTTTCTGGGTGGTGCTCTGATCTTGCGGCAAGGCGGTTAAAGTGGAAATTTCCTGCTGCAGCTCCTGTTCGCGTAAACGGCCTGCGGCGATATGTACCCCGAGCTGTTTATATTCATCCTGTACCCCGTCAAACATTTTATCCAGGGTATCAACACGTGCTTTCAAACCGGATTGCGAGGTTTCAATCTCTTTCACCAGTACATCTAGCTGCTCTTTAGTGGTATTGAAATGCGCATCAAAGTTATCTTTCGCACCTTTGAATTTGCTAATGATATTGCCAAAAAAACCCGAACTTTTCTTTTTATTGAGAATACTGCTGGTATTCAGCTGCTGAGCCACCTGTACCACCTGATTCAGCTTCTGTCCTGTTGCATCCAGATCTCTATTTTGCACCAGATTCAGTAATTCATCGGTATAGGTCGAAGTTTTGGTCGCAATATTTTTGCCATATTCAGCCACGCTGTTATGACTCATGTTCTGCAACTCTTTACGTGCAGCCAGCACCTCCTGAAAGTCAGCAGACTGTAAGCCCAGTTCTTTCAGGTCCATTTGCTGGAATTTTTGTTCGACCAGTTCATTCGAGCTTTCAACAGGTAAATTTACTAAATCAGACTTGGTCATAGTTCACCTTATATTGTTATGTTTTCGAGGGTTTCTCGAGGGATTTTTTTAACGTTTTAATCAGACTCTCACGGCTATTATCAAGTTTTTCCAGATCACTTGTCGAGTGTTTCGTCTGGCTTTGTTTGACATGATATTGCCAGGCCGGAATCAAGACCTGCTGTGCTTCCTTAAAGCGATCCAGCAGGCTAAAGGAAAGCTGCTGCGAAAGCTGCATCTGGGTAATGGCGATGTCATTACTGCTTTGCAAGGTACGTAAGGTATTAATTTTCTTGGAGAGGCGTTCTGAAAAATTATCCAAGGGATGCTGGTTTTTGACGAATAGCGGATATTCAGACAGAAACTCGTCTGCTGCGACAATGTGCTTGGCCATCTGTTCGCGCAACCCCAAAAGCTGCTGAAAACGTGACTGCGATTTCTGAATTTCAATCTGCAATTTACGGCTTAAGTGATCGGCCTGATCCAGCAAACGGTCCAGCCGTTGATAATATTCCACCTGACTTGAGCCATAATCCAGATCGATGCCCAGCCATTTCTGTAGAGCATTAAATTTACGTTTTTTCAGATATTTTTTAGATTCTGCCAAGGCATGAATCAATTGCTCAATGGTCTGGCTTAACTGTTGGGTCAAGTGCGGATCTACACCATTCAGTAGAACGGACTGTGCCTGAATCAGAGCATCTGCATAATGATTCAGCCCATATTGATTATCCAGTACAGGCACAAGCTCATTACGCTTAATCGCCAGAATTTCCTCACGATCAAGCATCATGTCAGTCAAGGCAGGTAGAGCTTCAAAGCGCGACATGGTTGAGGCGATATCCTTTAAAAAAGTGAAACAAAGAAGTCTAGAACATCTTCGAATGTAGCAAAAAAACAGACCGCGTTGTGTATATTCATCCAGAAATTCGTTACATTACTTTAACTAAATCCATGTTTTATCTTTATTTTAATGATGATTTTGGCAATACGATTCAATTGCAGAGATAAATGACTACATTGCATTTTGAGAATTATTTAACTTTAAGCATTTAGAACTTTAAAATGTATTCAATCTGATCTAAATGCTTACAACATCAGGTTTTACTTAAAATCCATATACAAAAAAAGCCATATTGCTATGGCTTTCAAGGATGATCCAACGCTGGCTTAAAGATAATCCCCTTCGCTCTCCGGCTGAAACAGCACTTTTTCAATGGTCACTTTCATGGTATTACCATCCGGTTGTGGCCATTCAATGGTTTGACCTTCTGCTAAGCCCAAAATGGCTGCACCTATCGGTGCGATCACATTGACCTGCCCCTTTTCACCCTTAAACTCATGCGGGTAAACCAGTGTCACCTCAACCGGCTCTGGTGAAGGTGCAATCGTCAACAGTACACGGGAATGCATGGTCACGATATTGCTTGCGATTTCTTTTGGCTCAACTACTTCGGCACGTGCCAGTTCATCCTCTAAGCGAATCATGGTTTCACTCAGCTTGCTCTGGTTCTCCAGCATCGTTTCCAGACGCTGTAAATCCTGCTCAGATAAAATAATGTTGGGTTTAGTCATCCTTATTACCTTGTTTAATGCATAAATGAAAAATTAATCAATCAACCGCCAGCAGCATTTTTAAATACAGGATTTACCCATCTTCAAATGATACCGATCCATATAACGTTTAAATAAAAAGAATGATGTCATTCACGGCGCTTATATCAGCACCACCTTACAGTAACATGGGATTCACTCAAGCGCTTCATCTACCATGATCTTCAGCTCAATAACCTATTATTTTTAAAGTGTCAGGTTCTGAAAATAATTCCTGTAAATAATTTCAAGCAAAGCATGCAACGAATGCATTCATTCTTTTAAAGCATTTAAAAATACAAATAGTTGATAAAAGACTTTAAGCCAGATTGAGAAAAACTCAATATGATTTTATTGATGACTCAATCTCTTACGGCATGGAAATTGATCTATATAAGCCCGATCAAGTCTAAACATCTTTTACATCGTTATTTTTACAGCTATAAAAAAAGCTCCCGGTTGGGAGCTCCTTTCCGTTTATAAGCGATTATGCATAAACTGGGAATTTAGCACATACCGCTGCAACTTTCTCTTTCACCGCGTTGATAACAGCTTCATCGCCTTTAGCATCTAGGATGTCAGCGATCCAGCCTGCAAGTTCACGCACTTCAGCTTCGCCAAAACCGCGAGTTGTTACTGCAGGTGTACCGATACGGATACCTGAAGTGACGAACGGAGAGCGTGGATCGTTTGGTACAGAGTTTTTGTTCACAGTAATGTGAGCAGCACCTAACCAAGCGTCAGCTTCTTTACCTGTAATGTCTTGCTTGATTAAAGACAGCAAGAACAAGTGGTTTTCAGTACCACCAGAAACTACATCATAACCACGAGCGATTAATACTTCAGCCATTGCTTTCGCATTAACAACGACTTGTTGTTGATACGCTTTATATTCAGGTGCCATTGCTTCTTTGAAGCAGATTGCTTTCGCAGCAATCGCGTGAACCAAAGGACCACCCTGGTTGCCTGGGAATACAGCTGACTGTAATTTTTTCTCGATTTCTTCGTTTGCTTTCGCAAGGATTAAACCAGAACGTGGACCACGAAGTGTTTTGTGAGTCGTAGTCGTAGTTACGTCAGCAATTTGCACCGGGCTTGGGTAAACGCCAGCAGCAACCAGACCTGCAACGTGAGCCATATCAACAAATAGGTAAGCACCTACTTTGTCCGCGATTTCGCGGAAACGCTGCCAGTCAACGATTTGGCTGTATGCAGAGAAACCAGCAACGACCATACGTGGCTTGTGCTCAAGCGCTAAACGCTCAACTTCTTCGTAATCGATCTCGCCAGTTTCAGGGTTTAAACCGTACTGAATCGCATTATATGTTTTACCAGAGAAGCTTACTTTTGCACCGTGAGTCAAGTGACCACCGTGAGCAAGGCTCATACCCAGAACTGTATCGCCCGGGTTCAGAAGCGCTAAGTAAACTGCTGAGTTTGCTTGTGAACCAGCATGTGGCTGAACGTTAGCATAATCAGCACCAAAGAGTTCTTTAGCACGGTCAATCGCCAATTGTTCGATAACGTCTACATACTCGCAACCGCCATAGTAGCGTTTACCTGGGTAGCCTTCCGCATATTTGTTAGTAAGTTTTGAACCTTGAGCTTCCATAACTGCTGGTGAGCAGTAGTTTTCAGAAGCGATTAGCTCAATATGAGCTTCTTGACGAGCATCTTCATTCGAGATTGCTTGAGCTAATTCTGGATCAAATTCAGCGATAGAGATATTGGCAAACATTAGCGAGGTCCTATTGATTTAGGGCTTTTAAGCCGTGCTAAGATTGGCGCGTATTGTAGCATGAAGTTTTAAATTTTCGATCATGAACTTTATTCAGTTTGCAATAAAAATGGCTCATATCTAAAAAAACATGAGCCATTCAGATAAAAATAAGTTATTGAATTGGCATTAGAGATTTTACATCTGAAATAATATTAGGAATATTCAGTGCATAGACGCTACCATGATCCCATTTAGTCGCATTTGACTCATCCGTAATATAACGTACTGAAGTTTGTTTCTGATTGGCGAGTGCAACCAAAACATCTGTTGCTGCTTTCGGAACGGTACTATCTGCTGAACCCTGATAAATAATCACTGGCGTAGACACTTTGACCTGTAAAGGCTGAGAATCTTTATCCAGGAAGTTTTTCACCACCGGAATACTCATGAAGTTGGTTTGAGTACGCGGATATCCTTCTAAAGTTCCGTTATTTTGAGCATACTGTCCCATTGCAGCACCAAATTTATTACCCAGTACATCATAGCAATCAGTTTCCGCATTCTTAGCGATCTGGTCAGTCGGTGTTTTAAAAATCTGGCTATATTGCAGATTTGGGTTTGGATTACGTAAACCGGCAGTAATCAATGCCGTGAACGTATCTAAAGACGCCAAAGTTTCAATCTTTTTACCCAGATCGGTTTCTTGTCCAGCTTGCGCCTCACCACCTGACAAAATCAGGCTAAAATTAGAAGCAGGTGCTAGAGCCACTGTCCCCTTATAAGTCATTTGAGCAGCTCGTGCTGCATATTGTGCAGCACCTAAAGCTGCCTGTCCCCCTTGAGAATGCCCAACAGCCATCCATTGACTAGATGCATCTGTCCCTAAATAATCTTTTGCAGCGACAACGGCATCGGTAATCGAATAGGCTTCACTCTTGAGATTCAGGAAAGGATGGAGCTCTTTTCCACCAGGCTCACCTAAACCTTCATAATCGGGTGCAACGACCACATATCCCGCTTGAAGAAATCCAGCAATCATATTCCTGATAAAAGGATTCAGTGCATTTCGACTTGGTGCACATTGGTCAGCAACGCCAGTCGTGCCATGAGCCCATGCGACGATCGGCCATCCCTTTGCTGGTGGTGTTCCCTCAGGGGTGAACACCAATGCAGTCGCTTGTGTTTCTTTACCATTAATCCCTAACATCTTATAAGTCATGATCACACTTTCGTCAGCGATCCCGGCGAAATCCGTTTCAGTATAGGCCACCGGGGTTGCCACCACCGGATTGTCTATATCATTTACAGGAAGAGCAGGTTTGGACTCGTAAAAACGATCATTATCACTATCATCGTTACAAGCAGTTAAGGCCACACTTAATGTGAGAAGAGCACAGGTCAATACTTGACGTTTCATCGATCTTATCCTTATCTTATTTATTATCATCTCTAATGAGTTTTTCTGGTTTTATCTTTAACAAACGATAAAACTACATGTAATTTCCCAATTTATCTAAACAATATCAAGAAAAGAATGCGTTATTTTTTCTATTAAATTCGCACCGGTTTAGATTTATTATGAAATCAACAAACTTTAAAATAGAGAATTTCTCCTCTCCAGAACTATACAAATAGTCGTCATACGTTAAAAAGCCTGCAATTAATACAGAAATAAAGCAATTCAATTGTCAGTTGCAAAATAATAATGTTAGATTTTACTCTCCTCTCTTTTTCAGGCACATTTCCGACATGCAGGCCATTATTCTTGATACCGAAACGCATACTTTAAATGGCCAACCCATCGAAATTGCTTATGCGCCTGTCGAAATTGTAGAGCATAAAATCAGTCTGGATAAAAGCCGCCTGTTTGATCAGGTCTACTCATGTGACGAAGCTATTTCTTTTGCTGCCATGGCCGTGCATCATATTCTGGAATCGGATCTGGAAGGTCAGCCGCATTACAGTACCTTTCGCCTGCCTGATGAAACCGTCTACATGATCGGCCATAATATTGATTATGACGTCCGTGCCATCGAAAAATGTGGCGTAGATACTTCAAAAATCAAGGCGATTTGTACACTGGCTTTAGCACGTCGGGTCTGGCCAGATGCGGAAGCACACAATATTTCTGCCCTGATTTATATGATCACCAAAGGCAGCGAAAGAGCGCGTGAAATGATCCGTAAAGCGCATCGTGCCGATATGGATATTATTTTAACTGCCAATATTTTGATGCATATTGTGCATCATTTAAAAATCAACAGTATGCAGGAATTATTCGACGCTTCTGAAGATGCCCGAATTCCACGTACGATTAATTTTGGCAAACATCGCGGTACTGCCATCGCCGAACTACCTGCTGACTATGTGCAATGGCTATTGCGTCAGGATGAACTGGATCCTTATTTACGTAAGGCCCTTGAAAATACGGCGATCACGACATTATAGGTCTTATCAAAATAAACCTCAGTATTTTAATAAATACTTCATATTAATGTAATTTTCACAGACTATGCTCTAGCTGAATTTTAGCAACAATCTATTCAGCTATGATGCATTTTTATAAAACTCAACGTGGGATCGAGGTGCTACAGGATCGCTCCATCCCACTGACCGCACGCCAACGCCGCTTACTGGTTCTGATCGGCAGCCAGGATTTCAACTTATTAAATGATGGCTTAAAACAACAGCTTGCTCCTGCCGAACTCTTAGATCAGCTTTATGCCATGGATTTAATTATTCCAGCTGAAACGGGCGAGGTAGCCATCAGTCAAAAGCAGGCTGATGCAAGAACAGATACAAAAGTTGACCTGGCACACTCCGAGATTCACCGATCGTTGGACTCATCGATAGCAGCAGCTTCTGCGACAAAAGAACTCCATCCTGAGATGGAATCCATTAAAGTAGCGCAGGACATTCCATCTGCTGAAACGGATTCAAGCCATGCAAAAAAGCTGCCTGAACTGCAACCTATGTCTTTTGAAGACCTTAAATATATGATGATGGAAAGCTTACAAAAATATTGTGGCTTGATGGCCAAGCAGCAAATTCATCAGATTTTACAGGCGCCGGATACGCGCAGTTTAAAACTGTGCCAAATGCAATGGATCACGTCCCTTCAGGAAAGCCGTATTGCTCCCCAAGAATTGAATCACATTCTGAAGCAGATCAATTTTGCTTTAGATCAATTGCAATAAAATGAAGCGCCTGAATAAGAACATCTTAGTCTTTTAAACTCTTAAATAAGTGAGTTTAACAATGAGGCAGCTTTAATTATTCAAGATAACTAATTGGTTATTTGATATATTTATATTTAAGCAAAATTTAAAGCTCGAAATATCCGACTTAAGCGTGATAGAAAAAGAATTATAATCCCGCCATATAGTGAGCATAGACATCCGATTGGATCATGTATATGTCACATTATTTAGAATTCGATGCGTTCGATAATCCCATGCAACTGAGTAAAGTTGGCAATTGGGTAATTACCTTTTTAAGTCCGGTTGAAGAACTGCAATTTGTGCAACTGGCGATCACCTATGTACTTCCCCGCCAGATCAGTGACAGCTTGCAACCGCGCCGTGTGTTGATTCAAAAAAGTCCCCTTGAGCATCATTGGCTGATTCAGGCCATTGAATGTTTTGACAGCACGACTTGTCAGGAAATTTCTTTAAGCCCTGAGCATACAACTGCACAGCAAACTTTAGCGCAGATTCTAAAAGAATTTGAAAAATATGATGTGAATTTGCAGCTTAAACAGATTTAAATACTTGCTCACTCCAGCGAGCTTTTTTATTGCTATGGGAAATTTCTTCGGCCAATCAAGGCTCACTATCACGTTGTCTTCTCTTAGAGATTGAATCAGCTTCTGATTATAGCTGCACACATTAGCATCCAAGCTAGCAAATACCAAAGTATAAAAAACTCACCTAAATGGTGAGTTTTTTAACTACTGAATCGGTGATTTCGGATAAATAAGTTCAATTTTTTTCTACCTATCTGAAGTTCACTGATTAAATTATTCGACAACGCGATAAATATTTGAAGATTTTTGGCTTTCAAACAACAACTCAATACTCGGCAGAATCGTTTCACCATCTACCACGATATGTTCAATTTTTTTGACCAACTCAGCTGCATGATGAGTGTTGTGCTCTGCAAAGGAACGCAGCATCGCTTTCGCCTCAGTCACTTGGCTAAATTGATCTTTCACCTTGATATCAATTATCTTTGACATTTTTCCTTCCTCTCTCATTATCCAATTTTCAGTTTTTTATACCATAATTAGCCAAGCGATTAATCTTCAAGATGTTAGCGAATTTGGCAATGTAAACTTTTTTATCTGAATGGATTATAAGAAAAAGAATATTAAACTTAATGAATTGTGCAGACATTAAAAAAGCTCGCATTTCTGCGAGCTCTGTGTTGGATGGCTAGTGCTAGATTTATTGTCTGGTGATAAACATCAAACTCAACTAACTGTCATTGATCCGTCCAACTTATCGGTAGCGTCTTATTGGTTTTACGACCTACCATGAGTTCAATATAACAGTATTTTTTTAGCCAACAATACTCTTTTACACTTCTAAAAGAAGACTTATACAAGATTCCAATTGTCATTTTTTTAAAGCAGATTAGAATATTTCTGACTTGTCTTACGAAGAATTTTGCATTCATATCATCTTTATCTAATTTATTGATTTCTAGAAAAATACCTTATTAAGCATACAACTTCCCGTTGCATAGACGGCTCAATACTCTCGTTCATAATCTCAATAAGCGCTTTAAAATTTAAGTTGGAATATGATTTTTTATAAATAAAAAATACTTCCGGAAAAGGACGCAATATTCAAAGAAACTGCTGTCATGAATCGATACGACTAATTTTAAAATGATTATTTTTCAAAAAATGGCGACAATTTAATCTCCCATCAATGTCAATTAACCATATTTTTGTCTTATTATTCAATAACTTAAATGAGGAAATCAAAATTATTCAATTGATTTTCTGAACGTTAAATACCATATTTTTATTTGCAGCATAGTCAAATATTCAGAACCTTACTCAGCTTTTCAAATTCACCCTATTTACAGCCAAGCGACCTATAAATTCTGAATTTGATCGAAATAAAAACTCCCACCTAATGGAAATTTAATTTTATATCAACCTTAAACATTGAATATAAATGCAATACAATGCTCATAAATACATCGAGATATATCTAATTTTTTATGTCAGCTAATAATTTTAGGAAATACCTTGATCTCAATTTAAGGCAGTTAATACTTTTATTGGCTATTTTTAGTGTGTCTAGCCTTTTTATTATTTCTCTCATTATTAGCTATCAGATCGTAAAAAATCAGTTAATCGACAATTCTCTTGCCTTAAACTCTGATCATGCACATAAAATTGCATTAAGCACAGACAACCATTTTAGAAATATGCTTCTTGAGCTGGACTATAGTGCCAAGATATTAGGTCAAGACTTTAATAACAATGAGCTAAGAGAAGCCGAGGTCAATAAATTAAAATATCAGTCTGAACACTATAACAGTGTTGTGATCAGTGACACCCAAGGCAGACTGATAAACTTTTCCCCTAATATTCTGCATATTGATAAAAGCAAAATACAACATACTCAAGGGATTATTGACTCTCTTCATAAAAAATCGACTTATATATCTTCGCCCTATTTTTCTGTGCAAAAAAATATGATTGTGTTTATTTCTCAACCTATTTTTGACAAGTCAAATCACTATCAGGGCTTCATCGGTTCAGCGATTTATTTAAAAGAAAAAAATGTAATTAATCAGCTTCTAACCACTTATAAAAATTATAAGAATAGTTATATGTATGTGATTAACAATGAAAATAAAATTATTTTCCATCCCGATCGTGAAAGAATCGGTCAATTGGCCAGCAATAATACTGGTCTGGAATATATGCATGCGCATAAAAATGGTCAAATTCGTTTAATCAATAGCCAGGGCACTGATAATCTGGCGGGTTTTTCTCATATTCCGACTTCAAACTGGATCGTGGTTTCCCAACAACCCACCCATGATTTACTTAAACAGGCAAATTCTATCCTTTATAAATTAGCCGCAGGATTCTTTTTATTTTATCTGCTTGTTTTTTATATTGTATGGCGACTGTCTGACTCTATCTCGGCCCCGTTGAACCAACTGGCAGATATGGCGAGTTTACTGAATCAGGCAGAAATCGGCTCAAAAATTAAGAATATCCAGCCCTGGTACTATGAGGTCACAAAATTCAAGTTAGCCCTACTGCTCAGTGTTCGCAAATTTTCGCAACAAATGAGCAAGATGGATCATCATATTAATACAGATCCTTTAACCGGCTTGATGAATCGTCGTGGTTTGAATTATGTCATGACTCAAAACATGAAAATGAACATCCCTTTTTCAGTGCTTCTGATGGATGTTGATCATTTTAAAAACATTAATGACAATTACGGTCATGATCAAGGTGATGTTGTCTTAAAGCATATTGCCAAGACGATGCAGCAAAAATTTCGTAAAGATGATATTTGCTGCCGCTACGGTGGTGAAGAATTTATCATTATTATACCGAACAGCAATCTCACTGAAGTTTATGAAAGCGCAGAAAGGTTCAGAAAAGAAATTGCAGGTAAAGAGATTCAGGACATAGGTCACATTAGCATTTCGATTGGTATTGCTTCTTGGCCAGACAGTTCTAAAAATATTCTAGACGTTTTGAAAATTGCCGATAACAATCTTTATCGGGCGAAAGATGATGGCCGTAACTGTGTGCGTTACTAATTTGATTTATTTTTCAGATTTATAGATTAAATAAATGGTGCGCTCAGCGGGGATAGAACAATACCCTGTAAGCCATATATAGCAAGGCTTTGCCATTTATAACTATTGCTTTGTATCCTCTCATGTATCCTCATTTCTGAATGTACCCCCCTTTTTTATATCCTTAAAGCTACCTGTCTATTTTATTTTTCAGGTTTCCGATTATTGTGGCATGGGTAAGGTGCGCGCTGAGGGATTCTGCTCCTCTATTTAGTGGATCAGGTGAGGGCCAGATTATAAAGCTCCTCAATTTTATGGAGCTTATGCAGCATGTCACTTTTGATGACCCTTTTTGGCTTCCACTTTTTGGTGGGACTTAAATTCACACTAACCAACTTTGGGTAGGTTGATAGAATTTCAGATTTTAAATCCGCATCTCAAATGCTGAATTAACTTGGCCGTCCAAGTGGCTGATTAAGTAGCTTGGTCGCGTTTTAAATGTGAGCAAGTTTGCTCATATCCTCAAATTGAGTGAATGCTCCTGATCCGTCCGCCATTGGCGGTTATACCTGATCTGCTACTACACTTTAAATGTAGTTAAGAGATGCCCCCAAAGTTGGGGTTATCTTTGTGAGTGACTGATAGGCACATGCAAAACTCACTTTTGAGGTCTGTCCATATTTGGATGCACCCACTCAACGCAATTTTTCGTCCAGTGAATACCGTTGCTCACTTTTGAGCCTTGCTTTTAAAACATGGATTCAACCAACGCAATTTTGCTTATATCCCCCAGTGGGGGAAATGGTCCCGATCCGAAAACTCTCGGAACGCTAACTACACTTAAAGTGTAATGAAAAGAAATACCACCTGGCCAACACCAACCCAATAGCTGGATGGTCAAGATAACCATGCAGATTCAGCTATCATGGAAATCATGACAACAGAATAAACAGCTTTAGATCGGTGCAGTCTAATTAGGCGAAAACGCTTCTTTCATAGGGTTTGTTTCGCAAATGCTGCTTTATACCAAAAACGAGCTTTAGATTGCTTTAGATTCATGCAGTCTAATTAGATAAAAGTATCTCTTTCATAGGGTGAGTTTCACAAAAGACATAAATGGAATAATTACCCCCTGTTTTGTCGTTCTACGTCGTACAAGAAAAGAAGAAATTAGTTATACGGCACGCCGTTGATTTACCTTGACAACACCCCACCAAAAACACCCTAAAAACTATGTAAAAGCCTTATCAGATAAGCATTACATCTATTTTATTAAAATTGCATTTCGTCTAGGTACGTCTAGCAAAATCTTGCAGGACAAGAGCTTTATATTTGTTGGACAAGGTACTGATAGAAGCACCTATAAAAATACACTCAAACCCAAGCCATACAAGGCATACGGCGTTTTACTTAGATATGCTGTTTGTCATGCTACGTCCAACAAGAAATATGGTTTTGTCCTGCTACGCCCTGCTAAATTTTGCTTTACAGGGTACTTGTAAGAAATGCCACCTATGCCAATTACAGCAAGGCATACAGGGATTTAATAACTTTGATTTCGTAAAGCTACGTAAAGCAAGAATCCTAAAATTATTCTTTACGGCGTTTAATTGAATTACCTTGATAGGCCACCAGTAGAGAGACCATCAAAATAGCTTCAAAGCTATATGTAGAAAGGCTTACCACTATTTTCAAGGAATCCCATTCCATCAAGGTACCCCCCCTTGTTTTGTATAGCTACGTAAAGAATTTTGACCTTAATTTCTTGTTTTACAGCACCACATGAAAAAGACTATCAAAACCACACTCAAACATTGTAATACCAAAGTCTACGCCGTATTTAGTGAATACCTGTCTCGTAAAACTACGTAAAACAAAAATGCCCCTATTTAGGGGCAAATTTAAAGACAACTAGACTGATTAGGCGTATAGGATTCTTGTTTGAGCAGACCTGCTTAGATTAACAAACATATTGTTCTTATCAACTGGTTCTACGATCAATCCCAAGTCTGCAGCGACCTGTTGAGCATGTTCACCGATTTTGTAGAAATCAGTGTTCTCTACTATGCCTGTATCTACCTTGCTTTTTAATGAAGATAGCATTTCATTCAAAGTGCTTATCACGTCATAAAGCTTATGTGAGCTTACTTCATCGCTAATAATGGCATCATCCTTGGTGGACAAATCGCCCAAATAGTAGGATGAGTATTTGAATAAGTCTAAGACTAATATTGCCGTATTATTGAATAAGGTAAGGAATCTTGAATTCTCTGTACTTTCTAAATATTCCTTGAACACTCGCTCTATGGAGCCCTCAAATTGATTCATTACATTTAAAAGAATAGACTCATATCTATCCTGCTGATCAGATCCGATCATATTTGCCCAACCGCATACTTGGTATTCGTCCCAGCATGTAAGGGATACTAGGTGCATAAATCCTTCCCAGTCATTCTTAAAGCTGCTTTTAGTAAGTAAATTTGGGCTTATTTTAAGTAATTGCTGGTATCCAAAAACATGGCAAAACTCATGAAATAAAGTATGAAGGAAATCGCTCATTACCCTATTCATATCCTCTTGAGAAACAGGTTCAGTATATTCTGTTAAAAAGTACTCCAGTCCAAGATATCTGCAGTTCACGACAATGTAATTTCGACTGTAATCCCTATCAATATTGGTAAGTGTCATTGCAATTCCCACCGCAGCGCCACTAGACGGGGCAAGGTGGTCATTAAAGGATTGTAGTTCTTGTAGGTACTCTTCATCCCCTATTGCAAAGGAAAGGCCTTCTAGAGTTGAGATATCGATAAGTTTCGAAAGCTCAAAAATAGATTTATTAAAAAATGGACTGAGTTGGTCTACTAATGATTGATCAAATCCAATTAGCTTGAAACTAAATCCTTCCTTTAAAGAACTTTTATTTTCCATTTTTCTATTTACTCTTTAGTAATGAGGGCAGTATCTAATTAATAAGGACCAGTCTAAAAGCTAAGCCTTCAAAATTACCCCAAGATTTTTTTATTGATATTGAATCTTATCAAGCAAAGCTTTCAGTGTAGTAATAGGTTCAGAAGCTACCCCTTTAACAGAATAAAAAGACCCTTCTCTATATCCATCCGAGATAGTTGATACACGATATTTAGCATTTTTCGCCTGTACTAATTGTTGCAGGTAATCGACTGGAATTATCGCTAACGCCGTAGTATTGGATAGACGCCCCTGTCTGCTCACTTTATTAGAAAGAATATCAACGTTAAATTCAGTTATATTTCCATCAATATTGAAGGCTACAGACTTAATATTCGTTGCTGCATCGCCATAAAAAATAGATAAACCTACATTTTTTGGCGCAGTGCTTGTCCATGTGCCCCCGAATGAAACAAAACTTAGAGCTGTTTTCTTATTATCTACCCATGTGCCATACGGTTTCACAAAACATATAGTTTCATTATTAAAGCCACTCACCTTGCATTCAGGCTCATATTTATTTTTAGCTTCAACCTGTACGGCGAACATTAATAAACAAATTACTAATATTTTTTTCATGTGAATACCCTCTTATAAATAAACACAAGATACTAATTCCCTGTCGAAAAAGAAACCAACTCACGCTGATTTCTTACTCACCTTCTTATACGCCTCATCAATAAACCGGTTATCCAGATCAAAGATGACTGCATTAAAAATATAACGCTCTACTGGCAACTCATACTGCTCACAATAAGCATTCAGATCAGCAATACTCAAGGCTAACGGTGTGCCTTGCTCGTATCTACGTGAGCGTGAAATGACGTTGTAGGCTTCGATTAAAGCATTAGCTGTGTATGAATATGCAGGTGGGTCTGGCAGTTCAACCCCTAATGCTTTACGAACTCTTACTTGGTGTTCGCTGAGTCCGGCATACTGGTTAAGGTATCGGTAGAGCTCTCGGACTTTCCCAAAACTTCATCTCGATAGCTGTTTGCTTCGGCCTGGATCTGGTCAGATTGCGCTTTCACAAAGGCCCAAATTGCCACCCCGATATCACCCATATTGAAAAGCTTAGTTGCGTTTTCAGGTGAGCATTCCGGTTCAATTTCTTTGTCATCTTCAACAAAGACAACACCTTTCCAGTCGGCTACCAGGTGACATGCGGCAGCTTCTAATAAAAGCTCATGATAAAGCTTGTCATCACTACCAGCAGTCGCCACATCATAGCCTTTCGATGACAGTTGATTCTGTGCGCGCTCAACCGCTACCCGGTAGGCCTTGTAGTCAGAGCCGCGAATCTTGAACTCTGCCAATACATTGCCCTTGCTATCTTTATATTCTTTCCAAAGAGCGACTTCTTTACTTTGTTGGATTGCTACTTTTAAGGTCATATTTATTCTCCAAGAAGGACTGCCCGAAGGCAGTTTATTTTTTACGATTAATCGGGTTTTTTTAAATCATTAATATGAAATTCAAAAATTTTTTCCACCATCTCACGACACAATTTTTCTTCCGGTTCGCGATTCTCGATCAAGTGTTTTTTCATTTCTAGTGTTGCTTGAAGATATTCGTCTTTATCAATTAAGCCCTTTTCATCTAAGAATTTCACTAAATTACCTATAAGTAATCGTGTAGCAGAGTCGCCTTCTATTGCAAACCTAGCAGTACTTTCTGCTATTGCTTGAGTTTCTTCATAATTCAATGGCATCTTCATCTTCCTTTTATTGCATTAGCTAACGGATATCCTTGGCGTAGATTTCTTTGAATACCTCGATCTACACCAGAATCGATTTTTTGATCTAATATTTTCCCTATAGTGACCATTAATTCACCATCCTGATTCGTCGAAGTTTCAACTTTCTCAGAAGAGTAATTATTGATAACCACTTTAGGTTGAATGACAGCTTTTCCACCAGAGCCACCCGAATTAATCGCATTCACAGCACCCATACCAACACGATGGGTATCTCTAACAGCATTAATACCAGCTATACCACCATTCGCATAACTACCATCTTTAATAGATTTTCTTAGCCCTTCAAAACCTTGCGGGCCACCAATGGCCATCATCTCCTCTTTAGTAAGAACACCCTCCCACTTATGAACAATGCCTGCCGGTTCATATTTACCGCCATAACCAGTGAACCCTCCTTCAGCAAAGCCTTTAGGGGTAGCAGCCTGAATCAATGAAACAAATGTTCCAGATTCTAAAGTTGCTATTGCAGCTGCAGCAGCCTTTTGATACCAAGTTCCTGGCTCATTCGCATAAGCATCAGATGCAGACTTCCAGACGTTCATGCCTGCCTGAGCAAGAGCAAATGATTGCTGTGCCGTATATAAAGCACGATATGCGGATGATGACTCACCAAGCATCGCACCGAACATTCCTGAAAGCGCGCCTGTTACTTGTTGACCATAACCAAGTTGAAGACTATAAGACGAAGCCTGATAATCGGATTCAATAGCCGTCATCCGGTCGTGATGCGCCTGCCAAATCGCTTCACGCTGAGCTGCAATCTCTTGAATATTGGCGTTAGGATCTTGAGCGGCCTGATCCACTTGATCCATCTGTGAATTAAATACATTCTGAGAACTATCAATTCTGCCAAATCGTTCTTGCTCTAACCGATATTGGTTGCCAGTGCCATTCATTTCAGCTTGGATGCCACCCCATTGCTGAACTGCATTATTTAACCGTCTGCGATTTTCTTCCTCTTGCAAAGCCTTGCTTAAGGCGATTTCACGCTGTTTCTGCTCTTGGCTTAACTTGGAGTTCAGGAGGATCTGCTCACGCTCCAAGCGATAACGCTCCTGCATGGCTGCTGTCTCAGACATGAGAGCTTCACGCATTTGAAAGAGGCGGGTTTCTTGTGAAAGCTTAATGAGGCCGAGTTCGTGATTACTTTGATCAACCATTGAATCCAAGCTGTATTGCTTGTTTGTGTCAGTCAAGTCTCGACTAGACAGGATTAATAGCCGATTAATTTTGACACGCTGATCTAGCTTTTCCTCTTCCGTCCACTGCCATTCATTCAGTTGATATTTAAGTTGCTCGGTGTATAACTCCTTTTCATACTTTGCGCGCGCTTCAGCGTTACCAATAAGGCCAGATGTATCTTCTGGGCTAAATTTGGCTTTGCGTATTTCAGCAATCTCTCTAGCAAGATCAAGTTCGATCTGTTTTTCTCGATGCGCACTCTCATAAACAAGCTGCTCACGTAAGTTGAATTGCTCCTCAGCTAAACGCTCCGCTTCTTTCTTACCTTTGTTCGCTTCAGACAAAGCTTCTTTGGCAGATTTTTTCTGTTTTGCTAGTGACTCGGATTGAGACTTGCTGTAAGCCTCGGCAGATTTTCTTTGGGCTTCGATATTACTAATGATTTTCTTTTGCTCAATAGTTACACCTATAATGCCTTTTTTCTCATTTTCACGATAAGCCTGCAAAAGCAAATCTGCTTCTTGAGCTGACCTGCCATGCTTTTGGATGATGGCGTTTGTAAACTCCAAATCCCATTGTTGGCTTTTTAACTTACCTGTGTACTCTGCCACTGCATCGGCTGCATTTCGAATGCCTCTTGCAGCATTATCTCCAGCACTGGCGTTTTGATTTAAAGAGTTGGTCATTGCATCAACAAATTGCTTCTGGTTTTTATATTCATTTCCAGAGGTGCGAACTTGACCTGCTAAAGCGTTAAACTTATCTTTTGAGTCTTGGCTTACAAATGAAAGCTTATTGATTGCTGCAGAAAACTTATCTAAATCACCTGTTCTCTTAAACTCAGCAATTAAGGCATTTACTTCCCGAGACTGCTCCCGAGTAAAGTCATTGTGTCGGCTCAAGGCATACGCATTGGTATTCAAATCGGTGGTTAATTCTTTATAACCTTCGGATAATTCAGTTAACTTTGCCTTTTCGGCTGCTTGCTGCCCGCGTTTCTGAACATCATCCAGCTCGCGGTATTTTTGAACAGCCTCTCCCACTGTCTCATTGTTTTCACGTAAAGAGGCTGTGGTTTTTTCCGAATTACCTCCAAGTAAAAGATAACCTGCTGCTACTGTTGCTACTGTAATACCGAGACCTACTGGTCCAGTCATAAAGGCTAAAGCGGTTCTGGCAGCACCTGCCAATGTTAATGAAGTTGTTGCGGCTGTTGCTTGAGCAGCACTATAAGCAGCTGTAGCTGTTGTAGTGTTTCTGGTAGCAATGTTGAGTGCTACTTCTGCCTGAGTCAGGCGCATTGTCGCAGCTGCACGTGCATCTCGGGTGGTCGCAGAATTTAACTCTAGTCTTGCTAGATGCACCTCTTGAGCAGCCAGGGCCATAATTTGGCGTGTGCGCTGAGCTTCAATACCAGCCAATTGAACTTGCGATTGCATTTCGGCTTGATCAGCCACACGACGAGCAGCAGAATCAACAAGGCTTTGTTTTACCGCAGCACCTTTTGTTAGTAATGCAGTAGTCACATATCCCAAACCCAGTGCTGCACCAGTATTGGCTACAGCGTCCAGATTCTCAGCCAAGCTACTTAGCCCGCCTGCCAACATGCCAGTCGCGCTTGTGGCTTCATTGGCCTTGCCTAGATAAACAGTGACCTCGTTAGACAACTTAGTAAAACCATCTGCAAGACTGTTTTCCATGCTATTAGCAAGTTTTTCATTTTCATCACGGGTGGCAATCAGTGTCTTAATCAAGTCGCTTAAAGATGCTTTGCCTTCAGCACCTAATTTTCGAATTTCGGCTTCGGACTTGCCTGTAGTTTTTGCCATGTCGGCAATAACATTATCTGCGCCAGTAACAATTGAAATCCATGCATCGGCATCAATCTTACCTTTTGCCATAGATTTAGAAAGCGAATCCATGGCTGATTGCGCTTGATCAGTACGCGTAGCATTGTGAGTAAAGCTAAAAGAAAGTGAGTCAACAAGATCAAGTGTTTCACTTGTGGATTTGCCGAGTGAGCGCATCCCGCCAGCCATGCTTAAGTAAACCTCTTGAGCCTCATTTAGCTGACGGTAGGTCGTATTCGCAGTTGCTAAGATTCGGTTTTGCACTAGATCATATTCGGCTGCATCCTTTGTTGCATTGCGAATGCGTGCTGCTTGCTGCGTATAACCATCAGCCATAGAAATGGCCTTATTGATAGTAAGTAGCCCACCCATATAGCCCACAAGGCTCTTAATGGAAGCGCTCATTGCAGTCATCTGAGTTTCAGCTTGGTCGCCTTTTTTGGTTAGGTTTTCTAGCCCGGCAGCCACCTCGTTTGTAGTCTTTAGAGCATTTCTTGAGTCGATGACAATTCTTAATTTAGATTCTTGAATCATTTAGCCCCCTCACCCATTTCTGAGTTCAGGCTAAATGCTGAAGTAACGACCCAATTAAGAATTTCTAAACCCAATTTCCCCATAAGAAATAGCTTTAAAGCATTCTCAGGCGAATAATTTACATTTACCACTTCACCATCCTCTTTAAAGGAGATGTTCTTCCAGTCTATAACTAGGTGATGACTGACTATCTCTGCAAATTGGTTGAAGAAGTCGACGGCTGATAGGTCTCGGCTTACAAGGGTTAAATTCACCATAGCCCATGAATATTCTGGATTGTTTAGCGGCTTAATTTTGAATCGTGCACTATCTTTTGAATTCTGGTCTTTAAAAACTAGCCATTTACTATGAGAGGTATTGCTCATGCTGCCACCTCATCACGTTCAGCTTTTTTAGCTTCTAACCATGATTCCAGTTCTTTCATATCAATAAAAACTGGAGATTGTTTTGAGTCGCCTAATTTAATTGGCTTTGGGAAGGAAGGGTCTTTAAGTTGTAATTTTCGTAAGCCATCACGGGAAAGGCTTAATAGCTTACAAACTTCATTGAGTCGTTTTAACATTGCTTACATCCTTTTGCATTTACTTGGGATGTACTCAATTATTCACATATTATTATTGTGCATAAGGACGCAAAATTATTTTGCGCTCCCTCTTTTAAAATAAGTTTTTGAATATTTAAGCATTATATTTAGTTCATTTTCATTTAATTTATCGAAAACCATGGTTCTCTTTAAGTTTTCAATAAATCTAGGTGAGTAAACTGTACTATTTTTCTGCCAGGTTAACTGATCCAGAAAAGGCATTTCCCATATTTCAAAATCTAGATAGTCGCTACTACTAATAATATCTAAATACAGCTTTTGAACACGGTAAATTGAGGAAAGAAATACAGGGTATTGATCCACATATTGAGTAACACCCAGCTTCCCTACGACTAACCCGATATGGGCCACGCTTTTGAACTCGGACCATGCTTGTTCAATTTGCCTAATACCTACTCTTTCAACTCCCCAATTTTCTGGGTCTTTTTGGGTAATCTCTAAATAGAAGTAATAAGCTTTCTGTAGACTTGGCTCTATTCCACTTATTTTCATTCTAATCATGGCTAATAATAAGTGTCCTGCAACAAAGGCAGGTTTTAAAATATAGCCCTTGTTTGGGGAGCGGTATTGATGTGCTAGGGGGGTAATGAGGGCCATTACTTCAGCATGATCTTTAAAAATTTTGGCTAAATTTATATCTTTAGACTCATCAAAAACACCTTCCAATATTTGCTTGGAGTAATATTGATTTCTTTTTGTGGCATCACTCGGATAAATTAGATAAGACGCTATCCTACTACTCACTGCATTATAAAAACACACCGAGCTAAACATTTGCATTTTCATAACTTTTCTATCATCCAGCCGCCATAAGCTGCTTATTATTTCCTAGATCTATTATACCTGGTATCTGGTTTTATGAGGTTCTAAAGAAGGGTTTTGTTGGGTTTGAACCTTATCATTTCCTAACGGGTACGCCGTATTAATGTCAGGTTTTGTAAGGTTCTAATACTTACTATCACTATTCTTAGTGAGTTATCCAGGATGAACCGGACGGCGAAATATGTCAGAAACGCACAGCAAATATGTCAGAAACGGACGGTTAAAAACCCCCAAATATGTCAGAAACGCACAATAAAACGTGTCAGAAACGCACAGTAGGAAATGTCAGAAACGGACAGTTTTCGGCTGTGTAACGGTAGACATGAGTATTTATTGATCTAATTTTCAGGCATTAAAAAAGCCCACTATTGTGAGCCTTTCTTTTTCTTCATATCTTCATTCAATTGTTCTTTAGCCCATCCGCTAAAATCATCCAGTTTATTAGCATAGGCCAATAGATCGGCATCGTGTGAATTCTCAATATTGAAGCTGCCTAGCTTTTGCTTGCGCTTTTTCTCATAGCGAGTTTTGGGCGTGTCGTTAGGCTTGTTCATGCAATGGCCTGTATATCGCCCCCGATATGCGGGCTTTTTTTATTGAATAAATGCTTCTTCCATAGGGTTTGTTTCACAAAAGCATTTCTTTCATAGGATTGTTTCGCAAATTGAAGAAATGTAGTGATTACATGCCGTCCTAATCTCAGGTTTTATCAGGTTTAATCGTTGGGTTTTGCTGGGTTCTAATTTCAAGTTTTATCAAGTTCAAAGGTTGGGTTTTGTGAGGTTCAATCTATCAGTGACGGCTAACCAGTCGGGGGGAGCTGATAAGTTCGGGGATAACATTAAACGGATACCACTCCCAACCGCACCAGCAAAAAATTCCGTTTGAGTTAAAATAATGTTAAAGCAGATACAATCAATATCATTATTTTAGAGCCTAAATAATTAAGCAAATGCATGGTGTTTTATGTCGAAAGGTAGCGTAGAGAATTATGGTTTTATAAGCATTAAGCAGCTTAATCTGAGAAGTTTATTAAGTGATGAATACCTGAAACAACATAGAAATATCAGCATTACTGCGAGTAATGACTACGGTCGGTTTAATCTGGACTTAACTCACTCAGCTTGTAACTACGGCGGTGTAAGATTTTGAACCGTACCGGGTTTGTCGGAGAGTCAATATTCTGAGAGACTACCCCGATGACAAAATTAAAATATACCCCTGAAATCAGAGAAAGA